>CALMIC010000038.1 GCA_937864065.1 uncultured Cellvibrionales bacterium
GAAATGAATTCAGCAAGGCAAAAATTCAGTGACGCGAATTTTCAACAAGCCCTTATCCCTGGTGTTGATCTGGTGCAGCAAGCGCGGGTGGGGGCAGGAAAAACTGTTGTGGCTGCTGGCGCAAGCGCTGCCACAGTCGCGGCAGCACCGGGGCCAGCAACCAGAAATCGACCTTGCGTGAGCGCATGGCCACCCACAGTGCCAGCGAGAAGCTCACAGTGAGGTTGACAGCGCCGATCAGCAGCACACCGGCAACGGCTTCGATGACTGTGCGCAGCGGCACGGCAAAATCGAGGGCCACCAGGGCATAGCCGACGTTGGCCGACGAGAAGGCGATGTGGCGGATGTCGAGCGGCAGGCCGAGTGCGCTGCCGAACAGCGGCGTCAGGCCCAGCATTAACCCGAAAAAGATATTGCCGCCCAACCCGCCGGCATGTTCGGCGATGTAGCGACCGGCTGCTTCCGCCCCGCGCGGGCGCAGCACGGCGCGCAACCAGCGCAACTGCGCGATGCGCGGCCCGAGCTGGGTATAGGCCGCGCGGTTGTCGAGGTAACCGGACACCAGGCCGGTCAGGAACAGCCACACGCCGGCCACGGCCGCGTACAACAGCGCCGGGCTGGTGAACGGCATCACATCATCGAGCAGGTATTGCGCCTTGTCGGCACTGACCCAGCCATTGGCAGAGTGCAGTTGCAGTGCCAGCAACAGCAGTATTGCCAGCGGGAATGCCACCAGGATATTGCCGGCAATGGCAGCGAGCTGGCTGCGGAACGTATTGGCCATCAGGTCGACAATCCTTTCTGTTTCCCGCAGTCGGCCGCGGGTCTGGCTGATGTGGCCGGCGATGGTGGCGGCGGTCATCGCCGGCTGTTTGGTGGCGATGACAAAATGCAGCATGTAGATCACGGCAAAACCGCCGCTGTAGATGATGCCGTTAAGCCACGCCTGCGATGCTGGTGGCAGCTGCAAGCCGCTGCCGGCAATCTTGAGCAGTGCCAGCAGCGCAATCAGCACGCCGGCACCGGCAGCCTGGCGCAACATAAGGAACCATTCGGCGCGGGTATTGGCGATGTAGTGTTCGCCGGTGCGCGCGGCATTGTCAGTGATGCGCAGCGCGAGCATGTTGGTCAGGTTGGCAAAATGCCGGCGGATGCTGTTGTGCTGGCGTTCGCCATCGAGTGCATCAAACAGGAAATCCGTCCAGTAGCCGGTGAGTTCATCCGGTGAGTCCGGCCGCACGCGCACGGTCATGACCCTGGCAAGCAATGTCAGGCGATCGAGGTGCTGGCCGAGACGGGTCAACAGGTAGGACAGCGTCATGCTGGTGCCGGCACGCGCTGAAGCAGCGCGTGCACGGTTGACGGTGTCCTGGCACTGGCTGATCAGCACAAACAGGTGGCTGCCATCGTCTGTTTCCTGCTCGCCGGCTAGCCCGCGGCGGAAACTGGCGACAAATTCAACCAGTTCGATATTCATCGAAATGAACGGTGATTCCACTTCCGACAGGCGCGGGTAGACGCGCATCAGGTCGGGCGACAGCCCCATGGCCGCGATACGGTGCGACAGCACCAGCATGGCTTCGAGCATGGCATCGACCATGCTGCGAAGCGCTTCCGGGTCATCGCTCCCCTGCAGGTCGAGTAATAGCCACAGTGCGCGGCGGTCTTCGAGCGGGATGCTGGCGAGCCACTCGCCATCGTGCCGGTGTGAAAAGAGGGCAGCGATCACGCTGCGCAATTCGCTGTTATCGTGTACTTCCGGCAGGCATTTGTGCATCAGCAGGCGGTTGAGCTCGCTGAAGAAGCCGGTGTTGGGCAGCAGGCCCGAATCGGTATAGAAAGAGAGCTGTCGGTGGCGCACGAACAGTTGCAGGATTGTGTCGCGCAAGGCGCAGCGCAGTTCATCGTGCTCGCGCAGTATTTCCAGCAGGAATGCCCAGCGTTGTGGCCCTTCCTCGTCGATATGGCGGCGCGGTGGTCGCAAGCTGTCGAGCAATGCCCGCAGCGCGGGCAGCGGGTCATCACCTGATGTAGCTGTCAGCCCGGCTAGCGCGTTGGCAATCCTTGCGGTGACGCTGGTGGGCAGTGCCGGCATGAGCGTGGTCGCCGGTGGTTACTTGTTCATTTTTTCCATAATGGATTTGCGAGTTTTTTCATACTCTTTGTCAGTAAGACGCCCTTTCTCATGGGCTGATTTCAGATCTATTAGCTGTTGTCCGTAAGAGACATTCTGTACTTCATCGCCGGTGTTCAACCTGCAGCCGCTGCAGCCTGAAAGAAGCGATGCTGCACAAAGAACCAGGGCGGATGCATAACGGCGACTTAATGAGAGTTCCATAAAATCTCCTTAATTAATAAGAATTATCTGTTCAATATATCAGTCATGCCTGTTTTTTTCGTTTTCCAGCGCCTTGGTCGTGATCTCGTGGTAGATCGCCACCACCTTGCCGGCAATATCGCGGTATTAGGGAAAGCCCAGGTACAGGTGGGCATTCTCGTTGGCGTCGTTCAGTGCGCGCTCGAGGAAATCGATGTCATGGTCGGCGAGCGCTTCACCCTGATCGACGCGGGCCTTGATCTCGACCAGTCGCGGCAGCCGCTCATTGGTCAGCCGCTCCAGCAGGACAGTCATCGTGCCGATATCGCGTTCGCTATGTTCCATGTGTCCCCCTGCCGGTCGATCCGTTCAGCGGTTTTCCAGGCGATTGTAATCCAGGATGCCGCCCTTGACCGGTTCCCAGCGCAGGTAATCGCGCTGCAAAGCATCACTGAACGCCCAGAACGCGGGGTTGGTGCGGCGCACGGCATAGCGGTCGGCGAGTGCCCGGTAATCTGCCTCAGTCTGTGTGGCCTTAATAGCCGCGGCAAATTGCCCCAGGCGGGCGGCAGGGACATCAAAAAAGGCGTTCGGGTAGGCGCCGATAATTCCCGGTACAACGGTCAGGTAATCTTCGGCTGGGCGGCGACGCTTGTCTTCGCCAAACAGTTCCGAATTGTTCGCATAGCCGCTGTTGTTGAGCAGCGAGAAATAACGGCCACTGCCGTTGCTGTCAGTCACGCGCAGGATACTGTGTTGCGGGAATACGGCGAGCTCCGCGCCGCGCACCGCCTGCAACTGTTGCAACGCTTCCCGCACGGCCGGCCGGCTTTCCCGCTGCAGGCTGAAGGTGCCTGGCAACACGGGCTGCAGGCGTTTCGCCAGCATGGCATACAGTTCCTGCTGGGGGTCAGCACTGCGATAGCGGATGCTGCTCTGGATGTCCAGGTTGTAGTGTTCGCCATACAGGTAGTTCTTCACGTCGGCGCTGGCTTCGCGGTACCAGAAATCACGGATGGCCGGGCGCGCAGGGGCGGGCAGCAGCATGAGGAAATTCGCTTCGCCTTCCATGCGCATGAAATCCATGTATAGCCGCGTGTTGAGCTGGTGCGCCAGGTTGCCGTACACGTCATAGCCGGCCACCAGCAGGTAGTGGATGCGTTCCAGCAGGGCATAGCTCATCACCCAGGCCGTCTTCGGTGGCTGGCCGACCAGACCCTTGACGACCGAGGCGCTGTCGGTGTGGCGGAACACGGTCAGTGCGGCGTTGTCATTGCCATCGCCGTCCCAGATGAGGTCCAGCGTCACGCGCGCCTTGCCGTTGAAATTCTGTTCCAGCGCCGTGGCCTTGGCCTTCAGGTAATTTTTCTGCAGGTTGGAATACTTGAGCCAGTCCAGCACGCGGGCGCTGTTCTCTTGCTCGGCCGGCAGGCGCAAATGCTGGCTTTCGCGCGCGAGGAAAGACGCGGTTTCCTCGATCGGCAGTTTCTCCGGTGCGACAAAGAATACCCAGAAGTGGTCATCGATAACGCCGAGTGCCACCTGGCCGCGGCACACCGGCCCCTTGATGAAGTTGTCGATGGCAAATTGCGCCTCGTCGAGCAGGAAGCGGTAGCGAGAGTCGACCGGCAGCGCCTCGAACGCCACGAACGGGTTGCTGGCCACTTCCGGCGCGTAGGACGGCAATGCCGTGACCGCGTAATCCGCGTCAAGGAACCACTGGCGCCATTTTTTCTCGCGCACCGCGTTGAGGGCATAGGGCATGTGGGTTTTTTCCACGATGCTGCCGGTTTCCAGCCGCAGCCGGTACCAGAACGGTGAGTTGCCCGGGTCATCGAACGGCCGGCGGGTCGGGATCTCCGCCACCGGCTCGCCGGGCGGTGTGGACGAGCGCACGAGGCGGAAAAAATAGCGCTGGCGCGTGTTGCTGGCGGGCTGTTTGTCGAAATACAAGTGGGCGAGGAACAGGTGCTCGTACAGGTAGCGGCTCATCAGCCGGGCTTTTAGCGAATCGCCATTGAGGAAGGTTTCCCAGTGCGCGACGTCACGTGCGATCGCGGCCGGCATTGCGGGCGATGCCGCGACCGGTGCGCCGGCTGCGAGCCAGTCTTCGAGGGTGCGGAATTCCTCGTCGTTGAGCGCAGGCAGGCCGTACGGCATGCCCCACAGTGGATGGTCGCGTTCGAATTTGTCCATTTCCTCGATGCGCGGACAGCTCTGTTCGCGGTTGAGGGAAAACGTGAACGCCTTGTCGTCCAGTACCGGCGTGTCCGGCAGCGGTTGCCGGCGCTTCAGGTCCAGCAGGCGGTAGAGCACACTGCCCTGCAGGTTCGCTTCGCGGCTGTTCTCGCGCTCGTTCAGCACCGGGTGGAAATTTTTCTGTCGCCACTCGACCGGTGTCTGTGCGTCGATGAACAGCCGCGAAGGCTCGGCCGTGCGCAGGCGGTTGCTGTAGACGGGATCGGGGTTCGCACCGCGCGTGATGCCTTCCCACGCGGTCAGGTTCTGCTGGCAAGGCGCGTCATAACAGCCGTGGCACACCGCGCAGCGCTGTTCGAGGATGGGCCGCACGTCGTGCCAGTACTCCGGCGCATTGCTGGCGGGCGCTGTGGCTTGCTGGTAGCGGGTACTGTCGGCAGGGCCCCAACGGCTGTCCAGCTCATACAGCAACACCGGGGTACAACCGATCAGGATGGCGAGCATGGCCAGCAGCCAGGCATTCTTGTGTTTGTTCAAAGGAAGTCTCACGGCGAGCGGGGGTATTCCCGGGTTGGCTGCACAATAAGGCATACTGGCATGGCAGGAAATAGCTGGGTGAATGCCATGGCCGCTGTGATCAGAATGATGGCCTGCTGCTGGCTACTCGTGCTGGCAGGCTGTGCCAATCCGGTGTTCCGGCCGCAGCAGCCGGCCGTGAGCGGCAATGCGATGCTCTACCTCTACCGGCCCGAAGCATCGACGCCCGGCGTCATGAAGCCCTTGCTGGGGAGCTACCCGGAAGTCTTCGTCGATGGCAAGAGTATCGGCACCATTCCCTACAACTGTTACCTGGCCATTGAGTTGTCACCCGGTGAACATACCATCCGCCTGAGCGGCATCACGGAACAGGCGCGCGTTCGATTACCTGTTGTCGCTGGCACTCAGCCAGGTCACAGAACAGAAAGACGAGCGCGAGCAGCTCGTCCAGCGGCGCGCCTTGCTGAGGGCGAAACTGGAAATCCTGCAAAAGGGCGGCAGCGGTTTCTCGCGCGACATGGGGCCGCAGGATCGCGCCACCTTGCAGACGCGGCTTGAGGAAGTCGAGGGCCAGCTCGCTGCACTGGGGCCGGTGCATGAAATCTTGCAGTCGAACCTGGATATCGTTGCCGGTGTGCTGGCGGATGCCGGCAAGCAGCTGTGGGGAGAGGTAGCCAGCTTGCGTCTGGACAACCATTTCGTGCTGCATGGCGATGACGATACGGCGGTGCCTGCCACGGCACTGACGGTGTTGCGTGACAGCAATGGCCGCCAGCTGACCGTGGCGCTAGTGACAATCCCGGTTTGAGCCGGCCTCAGTGTCGCGCGTCCGGCGCGCTGCGGTCCTTGACGGCAATCAGGTCGATTTCGCAGGTTTCAAACTGGTCGCCGATCATGCCGAGCGTGTCATCCTCAGCTGCAGATGCCGACGCGCACATCGACCACCGGCGTGTCCTTGCGCAGGCGGGTTCGTCGCGGGTAACCCGGGTGCCACGGTTGCGGGTCAGGAACTGCTGGTACGGTTGCGACTGGCGCAGCAGCTCGCGCCCGGCCTCGATGAGGATGTCGACCTCGCCGTTGCTGAGTTCCAGTGTCGTCGGCAGGTTGTTGAAATACTGTTGCAGCCCCGGGGATTCTAGCGCGGCAAAATCCACTTCCACGAAGTAGAAGCGCACGTCGAAGCCCTGCTGCTGCGCCTCCTGCTCCAGTGCTTCCATCTGGGAGCGAACCAGGGCGCGTGTCTCGACGGTGTAGCGGCTGATCAGGGCGTCAGTGAGGGCGCCCGCAGTCTGCAGCATCGAGGGCGACTGGTAGGTCTTGTCCAGTGGTTTCTCCGGTTTCACCTGGGCGTTCACAAGGATCACCAGCACGTCGCGCACCGGGTTCTGTTGCATCATCCCGGCCAGGTTGCGGTTCATGAGCTCGTTGCGGTCGAGCACGGCCCGCAAGCCGAGGTTGTCCGACACGCCGCCATCCACGAGATGGATGTATGGGCGCTTCTCCGCGTCAAGGTAGCTGCGGAATGTCGTGATCAGCTCTTCCTCGCGCGGGTTGTCGAACACCTGCTTTTCTATAATCGGCCCGAGATAGGAGTGCTGGATGTCGCACTGGCCGGCGTGGTTTTTCAGGGTGACGGGCGGGAAGGCCATCGGCACACCGGAAGAGGCTGTCACGGCGCGTGCCACCGGGAATTGGTACAAGTCCGTACACAGTGCATCGAAATAGCCCTGTGCGAACGAGAAATGCGCGCCGGTGGAGAGGTCCGTCGCGTTGATCTCGATGAACGGGCGCTTCTCGAGCGGGATATCGGCAAACGTGGCATCGCGGAAGATGGTGCGATTGTAGTAATCCACGGCCATGTCGGTGCGGTTGATGCCCGAGAACATGGCGTGGTACCAGTAGCGCGGGCTCAGGAGGTTGTTGATCAGCGAGCTCTGCACGCTCTTGCGCAGGAAGTCTTTCTCGTAGTCCCGGAAAATGTCGTCGCCATACAGGCCGTAATAGGCAGCGGTGAAACTGCCGCCCGATACCGAGCTGATGAGGTCTACTTCGTCGAGCAGGCGCTCCGCTGGTTGCTGCGGATCCTGGATGGTGGTGTCGCGCAGTTCCTGCAGCACACCATAAGACAGTGCCGCGGCGCGGGTGCCGCCGCCGGAAAAGGCGAGGATCACCTGGTGGTCGCCGACCGGCTTGCGGTGGGTGTTGAACGGGCGGTAGCCGGTCGTGCCGTCGACGGTCGTGATCGGCTGGTTGGAGGGCGGCAACAGGCTGACACAGCCGGATAACACAGATGTGGCCAGCAGCACGCCGGCGAAACGGCCCAGGTTCATGGTCAGGGTTTCTTCGGTGGTGGCTCGTCATCAGGCAGGATGAAGACCGCCTTGCCAGTCGGGCGGTTTGTCGCATCGTGCTCGGAGGGTTCCAGCGCCAGCGACAGAGAAGACTTGCTGAGGATATCGTCAATCGCACTCGGCTTGGCCGGCTCGGCTGGCGTCCCTGCTGTGGCTGGACCAATGGCCTCCTCACCTTCGGTCACGGCGCGCAACCAGGCCGGCAGATCCTGGGCGGCACTGGCGCCATCGCTGATCGGCACCAGGGCGAGGTCAGTTTCCAGTTCCAGCGAGAACGCGCGCGCCTTCTCGAGGTAGTTTTTCGTCTCGACCACCGGCTCGTCATCCGGCAGGTAGGCCTTGAACACGCCGCGGATCTCGGCGAGCTGGTCTTCCAGCAGCATCGGCACCAGGCTGGAGTACATGTCGAGCAGGGTGATGGCATTTTTCGAGGAGTCGGAATCGGTCGCGAACTGCAGCCGGCTGGCGATGGCCTTGTTGAGGATGTGGAAGTCCTCGTAGATTTTTATCAGGCCATCAAAAGCAAACTGGCCTTTCTTGCCGTTATTGGTGAGGAAGTATTGCGCCAGCAGGTACATGCCGGCCACGCGGAACACCGTTTCCTCCTCGTTGGCCAGCGGCAGGTGGAAGCGCGCCATCGGCCGCATGTAATCGGTCTTGGGACAGCCGCAGGTGGGGAAGATCAGGCCGAGCATCGAGCTCAGCACGCGTTGCAGGGCGGTGGTCTGCACCACGGTGCGCTCTTCCGTGATCACTTCCAGCTGCACCTCGTCGATCGAGCGGGTGTTGTGGAAGCGCTCGACCACCTTGTGCAATTGCAATGCCATCGGGCAGTGCGGATGGGATTCGACATTCAGCGGGCAGTGCGAGCACTGCTTGAAGCCGAGTTCGGTCCACTTGGGCGGGTTCTCGACCGGGGTGGACTGCAGCTCGAAGGTTTCACCGTCCAGGTCAAAGTCGAATACTTCGGTGACCTTGTCGTTGAGCCGGATGCGGTAGGTGATGCGGATGGGTTCCATGCGGGTGCCGGTACGGAATGGTTTCCGGCAGTGTAAACCGTCCAGCGCCAGGCGGGCAGCTTGCGGGTCGACCAGCGGTCGCCAAACGCGCTTGTGTGGGAGCGGGAGTGAGTCCCGGAGGTCAGTGGGGAGGCAGCTGGAAACCCTTGTCGCGGAATAGCAGCAGGCAAGCCTCTACCACGGCAGGATCGTAGGCGGTGCCGCTACCACGCTCGATTTCTGCCAGCCCCTTGTCAATGCCAAGCCCGGGACGATAGGGGCGGTGCGATGCCATGGACTCGATGACGTCAGCCACGGCCACAATGCGCGCTTCCAGGATGATGCTGTCACCCTTCAGTCCCTGCGGGTAACCGGTGCCATCAATGCGTTCATGGTGTTGCTGTGCAATCTGGGCCACCGGCCACGGAAAATCGACTTCTTTGAGGATGTCGTAACCCGCCTGGGCATGTTGCTGGATCAGGGCGTATTCTGTTGCCGTCAGCCGGGTCGGCTTGGTCAGGATTTCGGCTGGCACGATGATCTTGCCGACATCATGCAGATAGCCGCCGATACGCAAGCCTTCCAGCCTGTTTTGATCAAGGCCCATTTCTCCGCCGATTGCCACAGCGATTTCCGCTACCCGGCGTTCGTGACCGGCGGTATAGGCATCACGCATTTCACTGATGGTGGTGGCGAGCTGGACGGTCTGGAAGAAAGTGTGTTCCAGTCGTTGCGCATAGCGTCGGATCTGGTTTTCTGCCACCTTGCGGTCTGAAATATCCTGGATGATGCCGATGATCGCCGGTGCGTTGTTATAAGTCACTAGCGTGCTGCTGGATCCGACCTCGACAGTTGTGTGGTCTGCGCGCAGGCCGGTAAACAGGTCG
Source organism: uncultured Cellvibrionales bacterium (assembly GCA_937864065.1). Classification (GTDB taxonomy): domain Bacteria; phylum Pseudomonadota; class Gammaproteobacteria; order Pseudomonadales; family UBA7239; genus UBA7239. The sequence goes on from CALMIC010000038.1 coordinate 9,290, forward strand.
TCGCTGCGGTGGATTTCGTTGTCCAGTAACCTGAGCATATTGGACGCAATCCTGTCGTGGTCTCTGGTGTCAATCACGTCCAGCACCGGCTTGCCTACAAGCTCGCCATAGTCTTTGTAGCCGAAGATTTCCACGGCGCGCGGGTTGGCATAGACAATCTTGCTATCTTGCAGGATGAATGTTCCGGCGATGGACTGTTCGACCAGGATGCGGAAGCGCTGTTCGGATTCGCGCAGGGTTGCCTCATGCATGCGTGCTTCAGCGTCGGTAGCAATCTTGTCGAGACCGAAGCTGATACTCTCGGCAATTTCCTGCAACAGTTGGCGAATCTCCTCGTCGAAGAAATCCTCTTTCCGCGAATAGAAGGTCAGCGCCCCCACGGGCTTCCCATTGCGGCACAAGGGTAGCGCGGCACTGGCTTGCCACTGGTATTGCTGCGCCCGTCCATGCCAGGGTGTTGTCGCCATGCTGGCCTGGAAATCCTGTACCCAGAACGGACGGTTCTCGCGGACGGCAGTGCCTGTCGGCCCCTGGCCGTGAGGGTCATCTGCCCGGCAGGAAATCTCTATGGCATCGAGGTAGGCCAGGCCTTCGCCATACGCAGCGACCGGTACTATCCGGCCAGTAACGTCGTCAGTCAGGCCGACCCAGGCCATGGCCATGCCGCCGGTTTTGGCCAGGATTTCGCAGATGCCCGTAAACAGCGACAGGTCGTTGTCGCAGCGGATCAGCATCAAGTTGCACTCGCTCAGGGTGGCATAGAGCTTTGACAGGTATTCGGTGCGTAACTGCAGTTGCTTGTGTTTTGTTATGTCTGCGACGCTGCCTCGCAACGCAACGATCTGGTTCTGATGGTCAGCGACAGTCTCGCCGCGAATTTCCATCCAGCCATGCGAGCCGTCCGGTTTCAGATACTCCAGTTCCAGATAGTAGGGTTTATGGTCGCCGAGCGCCTGTGTGACGGCATCCGTCAATCGCCGGTAACTGTCAGGCGTGAATATGTCGCGCTGGGCCTCAGGATTTGGCGCGGGTAGTGCAGGATCAAGACCGGTCATCCGGTAGATTTCGGTAGACCAAGTGGATTGCATGGTGGCCAGGTCAATATGCCAGTTGCCGGTATGGCCGATACGCTGGGCCTCTTCCAGTTCGGCTTGTTGTTGCAATAGTGTCAGTTCCATCCGCTTGCGTTCGGTGATATCTGCTGCACTGCCCTGCAGGCCGACGATGGCACCATCCTCATTCCTGATTGCCTCGCCATGCACAAGCAGCCAGGCGTGGACACCGGACTTGCCGACGACTTCGAGCTCCTGCTCATAGGGTTGCCCGTCGTGCAGGATCCTCGTGAAGGCGGTCACGACATCGGCCCAGCTATCAGCTGTGAAGTGTTGCTGGTAATCGGTGAGGGCCAGGCCGCTAATCTCATCGTCAGGCCCGCCGAAGATACGCTATATGGCTTCTGACCAGATGATGCGGCCGCTGGCCGCATCCAGCTTCCAGCTGCCGGTCTTGCCGATGCGCTGGGCTTCCAGCAGCTCATGTTCACGCTCGCGCAAGCTGGCAGTCAACTCCCCGGCGCGCTGCTGGGCCAGCTGCTCGGTCCGGGCCAGGGTCAGGAGCAACACTGCCAGAAGGCCGGTGATGGTGAATCCGCTGCCC
>CALMIC010000039.1 GCA_937864065.1 uncultured Cellvibrionales bacterium
GGCCCGGCACCGGCGTATCGACCATGAAGTAGGAGCGGGTGAACGAGAAAATGATGCTGACGTCGTCGGTGTCAAAAATCGCCGTATCGACGTAAATCGCGCCGCGCTCGTTGTTGATCAGCGGGATGACGAAGGGAATGCTGCGTTGGCCGCTGCAAATGCGGCCTACCAGGTAGGCACCCTTGTTGCGGTAGAACAGTGACTTGAGCACCTCCACCGAGATGTGTTCCCTGGCCTCGGGCATGTGCGGCAGCACCCGCTCCTTCAGCGCATGCACGATGTTGCGCACGTCGCGCTCGATGTCTTCCAGCGGGATGTCCAGCCGGTAATCGGCCAGGATGCGGTAGATCAGGGCGCGGATGCTGGTGCCGATGGGGTAGCGGTTGAGTAGCTCGTTGTCGGTATGGTCCGGCACCGATGCCGTCGCCTCGGCGACAAACATGCAGTGGTCGTCGATGCGCTCGTGCCGGAACAGGTAACAGCAGACCGAGTTGTAGAAGGTTTCCAGCAATTCCCGGTTCGGGTGAGACTCGATGAGTTGCCGGTAGACCGGCTTCAAAGCTGGCCAGAAAGCAGCTTCCCGACAGGCGGTCGCGGTCAGTTCATCCAGCTCGGCAGCCAGCTCGACGATAATTTCCTTATATAAATCAATGCGTTGCTTCGATATTTCCTGTATTTCGGCCCAGCGCGCCTTCTCGAACAGGCCGCAGGCCGCCTGGGTCATCAGCTGAAAGCATTGAAAATAGCGTCCGAAGCCGGTAAGAATAAGGGCAGCAGCCTGCTCGAGGTTGGACATCAGGGGATCCGTTACACGCCACATTCTTCGTCAGGCTGGTAGCTTACAACCTGATGCTGGAGAGGGGAAACAGCCCCTGCGGGTGTATCCGCGCCATGCACACATGAGTTAGCTGGACAGTTATCGAGATCATGAAAGCCTACAAGAATTCCCTGCTAAGCCGTACCTGTCAGGCTGTAGCCATAACTTTCGCCCTGGTGGTTGCCCCGATCGCCGAGGCGACCATCTACGTTTACCGCGGTCCCAGTGGCGAGAAGCTGGTCACCAACATCCCGATGAGCGGCAACGGTTACAAATTGCTGCACCAGAAGGATTCCATAGACAATGTCGGTCACCTCGCTGCAGGCCGGAAGGGGCCGACAGCCGCCGATTCGCCGCGTTTTTCCGTGGTTGGTAACAAACCCTACAAGCGCAAGTGGGTCAACTCCTCGGAATACGACAGCTATATCCGCGAGATTGCGATGCGCCATGGTGTCGAACCGGCACTGGTCAAGGCGGTGATCCAGGTCGAATCCAATTTTGACCCGCAAGCGGTGTCACGCGCCGGTGCGCGCGGCCTGATGCAGCTGATGCCTGGCACGGCTGCGATGTACCAGCTGGGTATGGGTGATATCTTCAAGCCGCACCGCAACATCGAGGCCGGTGTGAGGCACCTGGCCTACCTGAAGACACTGTTCCCCAACAGCATGGAACTGGTGCTGGCTGCCTATAATGCCGGTGAGAATAATGTGATGAAGTACAACGGTATCCCGCCGTTTCCGGAAACCGTTGATTACGTCCAGAAAGTGAAGTCTTCGCACAATATCTTCAAGCGCGTCTTCCTCTGACGGCAGGCGCTTGCCTCAGCGCACCAGCGGGGCAACCCTGTCGGCTACGCGCTCGGCAAAAAAACGCGCGCCCCGCCGATTCCAGTGTGAGTCACCGCGAAAATTGAGCGGGAACTGGCCTGCCTGGCGAAAATCCTCCAGCATCGGTGCAAGGGGAAACGGTGTGCCAGCCTGCTTGCTGGCAAAGTAGCGGTAATTCTCCAGTGCATAAGGCCCAAGGGCGTCGAATCCGCCGTTTTCCCAGGACTCCGGTGCCTCCTTGTCGGTGTATTGCCAGTGGCGCGGCGGGATCAACACCATGAACGGCACCTGCAGTGTGTCCCGGCTGTACTGGTTGATCTGCAGCAGCGTGTCGTGGATGTCGTCGAACAGGTTCTGTGATTTTTCCAATGGCTGGCGCGCGACGAAATAGCCGCCGGCACCGGAGTAACCAAACAGCGGTGTGTGCAGGTCATAGGCCGGTTCCAGCAGTTCCAGCAGCCGCTTGAGGACATAGCTGCTGCGCGGGTACTGCACCACGTAACGGTAGAAACCGCGACGCTGGATCACGGACTTGTAGAACCATTCATCGCGGTAATCGGACATGTCCAGTGCCAGCAGCACCAGATCAGGTTTGTACTTCGCTCCGAGCTCCTGCAGCAAGCGATAGGAGAGGATCGGTGAACTCGAGGTCCAGCCGAAGTTGATCACGTTGATGTCATTGCGCCCGAAGCGCTCGCGCAGAACCAGTTCCAGCTGCGCCGGGGGGGACTGTTCGCTGCTGAGCAGGAAGCCGTAGACGAAGGAGTCGCCGAGGAAGAGGATGTTGAAGTCGCTGTCACGCAGCCCGGCTGCTTCGTGCGGTGTGCGCAGGTTGTCGCTGTTCAGGCCACTGAAATGCGGGTCATCGCGCTGCATGCGGTGGTCGGGATCGGCGACGAGCTTGGCAAACATTTCCGCCTGGAAAGCCAGCATGAGCAATGCGTACAGCAAGTAGCTGGTGGCCAGCAGCCAGAGCAGGGCATAGGCCAGGCGGACGGGTTTTCGCCGGAAGTAGCCGACCAGCGCTTGCATGCTGTTGTCAGGCCCGGTTCTGGCGCACGATCTCGAACAGGCACACGCCCGTCGCAACCGAAACGTTGAGGCTGCTGGTGGCGCCCAGCATCGGGATGGCGATGAGTTCGTCGCAGGTTTCTTTCGTCAGCCTGCGCATGCCACTGCCCTCGGCACCCATCACCAGCGCCAGCGGCGGCGCCAGTTTCGCCTGGTACAGCGTCTGCGTCGCTTCGCCTGCTGTGCCGATCACCCACAGTCCGTTCTGTTTCAGTTGCTTCAGGGTGCGCGACAGGTTGGTGACAACCACCAGCGGCACGATATCCGCTGCGCCGGCGGCGACTTTGCGCACTGTGCTGTTCATGCCGGCAGAATTGTCGCGCGGGATCACCACGCCATGCACGCCGGCCGCTTCGGCCGTGCGCAGGCAGGCACCGAGGTTGTGCGGGTCGGTCACGCCGTCAAGCACGAGCAGGAACAGTTGCCGGCCGTGCTGTTCGACCAGTGTGTCGAGAAAGGCCTCATCGTACTGCTCACCGGGGCGGCACTCGGCGACGATACCCTGGTGGTTGCCGCCGCCTGCCAGCTGGTCCAGCTGCTTGCGCTGGTCGCGAATGATCTCGATGCCTTCGCGCTGTGCAGTATCCAGCAGCTTCTGCACGCGCTCGTCGTGGCGACCCTGCTGCACATGGATGCGCAGCAGCCGGTGTGGTTGCGACTTGAGCACGGCCGCCACGCTGTGGATGCCGTGGATCCATTCGTTATGGCTCATTTTTTCTGCTTGCCCTTGCGGCTCTTGGCCGGCTTGCTGTCGGTAGGAGTGGCCAGTTTACGCTGGCGTGGGCTGCGCACGTTTTTCAGCAGTTCCAGCAGTTGCAAGTCGATCTTGCGCTCGTCGAGGTCAACCCGCATCACGCGCACACGTACGCTGTCACCGAGGCGGTAAACCTCGCGGGTGCGCTCACCGACCAGGCGTTGCCCGGCAGCGTCGTAGTGGTAGTAATCGCGCTTCAGCATCGTGATGTGCACGAGCCCTTCGATGTACAGGTCTTTCAGTTCGACGAACAGGCCGAAGCTGGTCACTGCGTTGATGACACCCTCGAACTCGTCGCCGACATGCTGCAGCAGGTACTCGCACTTGAGCCAGGCCACCACGTCGCGCGAAGCCTCGTCAGCGCGGCGTTCGCAGCCTGAACAGTGCACACCCAGTGCATCCATTGCCGCATCATCATAAGGGTAGATATTTTTCTGAGGGATTTTTGGCGCGCCTTCCACGCATTGCACTTGCTTCAGCTCTGGCCGGTTGCGGATCAGGAAGCGGATTGCGCGATGCACCAGCAGGTCAGGGTAGCGGCGGATCGGCGAGGTGAAGTGGGCATAGCTCGGGTAGTCGAGGCCGAAATGGCCGATGTTGTCCGGTTGGTAGACGGCCTGGCTCATCGAGCGCAACAGCATGGTCTGCACCAGCCGGGCATCACTGCGGTCCGCGACTTCCGCCAGCAAGGCCTGGTAGTTGGCCGGGCGCGGCTTGCTGCCGCCGCCTAGGTTGAGGCCGAGTTCGCCGAGGAAACTGCGCAGCGATTTCAGTTTTTCCTCGCTCGGGCCTTCGTGCACGCGGAACAGCGCCGGGATTTTCTGTTTTTCTAGCAGTGTGGCAGCACAGGTATTGGCTGCCAGCATGCATTCCTCGATCAGCTTGTGCGCTTCGTTGCGCACGACCGGCACGATTTTCTCGATCTTGCGGTCTTCGCCGAAAACAATGCGGGTTTCCTGGGTCTCGAAGTCGATCGCGCCGCGCACATCGCGTGCTGCACGCAGGGCCAGGTACAGTGAATACAGGTTGTCGATATGCGGCACGAGTGCCGCATGTTGCTGGCGTACAACGCTGTGTTGCTTGCCTTGCTCCCCGATGATCTGGGCGACCGTCGTGTAGGTGAAACGCGCCTGCGAGTGCATCAGCCCTTCGTAAAAACGGAATTTCGACACGCGACCGGCAGCGCTGACCTGCATTTCACAGACCATGCACAGGCGGTCGACATGCGGGTTCAGCGAGCAGAGGCCATTGGACAGCTTCTCCGGCAGCATCGGCACCACCGAACCGGGGAAATATACCGAGGTGGCGCGGTGTTCCGCTTCGCGGTCGAGGGCGCTTTTCGGTGTGACATAGTGCGACACGTCGGCGATGGCGACATACAGAGTCCAGCCGCCGCCCTTGCGCGGCTCGCAGTACACCGCATCATCGAAATCGCGCGCGTCCTCGCCGTCGATGGTGACCAGTGGCAGTTGCCGTAGGTCTACGCGGTGTTTCTTGTCCCTGGCCAGCACTGTGTCGGCGATTGCGGCCGCTTCTTCTTCCACTGCTTGCGGCCATTGCCACGGGATGCCGTGGTTGTGCACGGCGATACGGATTTCCATGCCCGGGTCGAGATGCTCGCCGAGCACCTCGATGACACGGCCGACAGCCATGCGTTTCTGGTCAGGATAGTGTTCAATCGCAACCACCACCATTTGCCCGCTTTGGGCGCCGTTGCGGAAGTGCTGCGGGATAGCGATGTCCTGCTGGATGCGGGTGCTGTCAGGCTTGACGTAACAGACGCCTTCTTCCTCGAAGAAGCGCCCGGCCAGTTGCGAGTGGGCGCGTTCGAGAACCTCGACGATCGCAGCTTCCACCCGGCCGCGCTTGTCCATGCCGCGAGGGCTGGCCAGCACCGTGTCGCCATCGAACACCAGCCGCATCTCGCGCGGGCCGAGATAGAGGTCTTTCTCGCCAGTCTCGGGTCGCAGGAAGCCGAAACCGTCCCGGTGCGCGAGGACGCGCCCTTTTACCAGGTCCGCCTTGCGGGTCGGCACAAAGCCGTTGCGCCGGTTCTGCAGCAGCTGGCCGTCGCGGCACATTGCGCCGAGGCGGCGGCGCAACGCTTCTACCTGCTCTTCATCGTGCAGGCCGAGGGCTTCGCACAGGGCGGGGTGGTCGAGCGGCCCGCGGCTGTTTTCCAGCAGTTCGAGTATGTACTCGCGGCTCGGGATCGGGTTGCTGTATTTCTCCGCCTCGCGGCTGAAGTGGGGGTCGTTGCTGCCATTGCGGCCAGGCTTGCGGGATTTGCTCATGAGGCTCCGTGCGTCGGTGTTTTGCAGGCAATGCCGGCAGTGGCATCATCCTGCTTTCAGTGTGTCGGGATTATTGCAGACGCGGGCAAAACTGGCCATGGAATCGTTGACAGCCTCGCAACCAGACAGTAAAGTGCGC
>CALMIC010000040.1 GCA_937864065.1 uncultured Cellvibrionales bacterium
CGCCGATGCCAACCCGCTGGTGGCTGGTGCGCAACCGAAAACCGTCAACGAAGGCATCCACAAGATGGTGGAGTCACAGGACGGCTGGATGATCAACGGAAAGTACCAGTACGACAAATGGGCATTCAAGGCCCAGTACGGTCAAAGCGAATCGGAAACTTTCCAGATCGTGAACACTTTCGGCGCCAATGCCAGCCAGCTTGCCGCTGCGAAAGCGGGCCAGGACAGGACTTTCGAAGCCCAGCAGGTCGCACTCGGTGTTGACTATGCGATGAGCAAGAACGTCACGCTGTACGGTTATGTGGCGCAGATCGATATCGATGCCGATGACACGGTGTTGATCGCTACCAACGGTACCGGCAACGATGATTCTGACCTGAAAACCGCTGGCGTCGGTTTTGAAGTGAAGTTCTGATAAAACATAAAAGAGACAATATCATGCGTGTGTGGAAACAATCATCAATCATGCTGCTTGCAGTGCTGGCGATAGCCGGTACAGCGCAGGCGGAAGAAGGCAAGAAGAAACACATGGTCGACATGGCAGACGGCCTGAATACCCAGGAGTTCTACGATTCAAAAAATCCGGATGCGATCTGGTCATCCGAACTGAAAACACCGTGGGCCAAAAGCGGCGCCATCAATGCCTACGAGGACAATGACAGTGCAACGAACAAGACTGAAGGTACAGCGAAGGAAGAAAGCCTCGGCGCGTCATCGCCGGCCGCTACCACTGGTCAGGTGACCTGGCAGGTGAATGGCAAGACCGTGGATGCCGACCAGCTGGTCAATATCCGTGTGCTGTACACAATGGATGCGGAAAAATCGCGCGCTTCTTTCTCGCCCGTATCGGCCCAGAACGAACTGTTCCGCCAGATGAGCAAGACCTGCAGCAACGGCTTCCAGAAGATTGCTGAATGGAGCGAGCCGGTTGAGGGCAGTGACTATTATCTTTACTACCAGTTCAAGTGCATGGAAAAGCGCTGACCGGATGGAGCAGGACTGTCAGGGATAGACACGAAACCGCGGGGTAACAGCCGCGGTTTTTTTATGCCTGTCCAGCAATACACCCGTATACTGGCCAGAATTATTCGTTTCGGCTTTTTTGCCATGCTCAAGCTCAGCATCCTCGACCAGTTGCCCATCCGCGAAGGCGGCCACCCGCAAGATCCGGTTAATGAGGCGATAATTCTCGCGCAGAAGGCCGAGCAGTGGGGGTACCACCGTTACTGGACCGCGCAGTTCCACGGTACCGTCAGTTTCACCTCGGCCGCGCCGGAGCTGGTGGCCTGCCGGTTGGCAGCGGAAACGCAGACGCTGCGCGTCGGCGCCGGTGGCATCCTGCTGAGCAACGTCAGCCCTTATATCGTCGCCGAACAGTTCAAAATGCTGGAAACATTTTTTCCTGGGCGTATTGATCTTGGTATTGGCCGTGTCACCGGTGGTGATGCGGCCACACATGCGGCCTGCCTGT
>CALMIC010000041.1 GCA_937864065.1 uncultured Cellvibrionales bacterium
GGGAAGTGCGTGGACACAGTTTCAACTACTTCTTTCTGGACGAAAACTGCTCGTATCGCCTGATTTCTATGCTCGATGTAGTCACGCCATCGCATCGTTTGCGTGAGAATTTCGACTGGCATGCCATGCCGGTCGATACTGTGAAAACCTTGCGCGCTAATGGCCTGGTAGCGGAGTCCATTTACATCCCGTCAGCCCGCAAACGGTTTTATGAACAACTTGCCGCACTGGATGAAAGCCGTCGGCAGCAAGTGCAGTCGCTGGTGGCGGATGAACTGCACTACGATGATGTCGATGACCTGCAGGTGCTGGCATTGTCTGCCGACTACAGTGGCATGCAGATGCAGGTGGAGCCGGAAAGGCGCACCCTACATAACCTGCAGGTCAGCAAACTGGTGCGACGGCAGTATGAATCGGGCAAGGTGCTGCCACCGCCGGTTTCGCAGCTGCAGGCGCGTGACCCGATGGACAGCGGCCACGACATGTCGCGCTTGCAGCTTGGTTGGCAACGTGACGATGGTAATGATTTTGCGTTGTTCGGTATTCGTGCCGCACATCATGACTTGCACGATCCGCAGGCAGCCTACCAGCGTGGCGTGCAGCTGGATGTGCTGGACCTGCAATTGCGGTTGGCAGAAGACGACCGTAGCGGGGACATTCAGCTTGAACGATTGCGCTGGTTCGGCCTGCAGAGCTATGCACCGCGTGACAGTTTTTTTCATGAGCCATCGTGGGGATTTTCATTGTCGCGACAGCGCGAGCTGGTTGGCGAGCAGCGCGAATTGCTGCATGTCGCGGATGGTTATCGTGGTGTCAGCTATGCGTGCGGCGCGCTCTTGTGCCATGCAGAACTGCTGGGCGGTGTGCTGGCCGGTGGTGCGCTGGATCTGGGCTGGACTGCGCGAGCAGGTGCCCGTGCCGGTGTGTTGTACCAGCATGACAGCTGGAGCGGGTCAGTAGATATTGCACAGCAGCATTATCTGGTCGGGGAATCTGACCGGATTGACAGTGTCGATCTTGAAGGCGGCTACCGGCTCATACGTAACCTGTCACTGTACGGCAATTATGCGCATGAGGAGAACCAGGAGGGAAATCGTGATCGTTTCACGGTTTCCCTGCGACTGTTTTTCTAGGGCCGGCTTATTTCTGTTTCGGATCCAGCGGGAACTTGTCCTGCTTGTCCTTCACCTTGTCGTTGTCGTCATCCGGGTCGGCGTTGTTGCCCATGCCATCACCGTCGGTATCGATGGTTTCATTCGTGTCAAGCGGGAAGGCATCCTCGGCATCCATGACGCCATCGTTGTCGTCATCCGGATCAGCATTGTTGCCAATACCGTCCTTGTCGGTATCAATTGATTCCCTGCTATCGAGCGGGAAAGGATCTTTCCTGTCCTCAACGTTGTCGTTGTCATCGTCGTTATCGCTGTTGTTGCCGATGCCGTCGCCATCGGTGTCCACCGATTCGTTTCGATCCAGAGGCAATGCATCTTCACTGTCATTCACGCCGTCATTGTCATCATCATCGTCACAAACATCACCCGTGCCATCATTGTCTGTATCGAGTTGGTTGGCGTTGGCGGCGCGTGGGCAATTGTCTG
>CALMIC010000042.1 GCA_937864065.1 uncultured Cellvibrionales bacterium
CAAAGGCGCGACAAGCGTACTGTTTGAACCAATAAAAACATTGTCTCCCAGTGTAGTCTTGTGCTTGTTGACCCCATCATAATTACAAGTGATAGTTCCAGCGCCAATATTACAGTTGCTGCCAATCCGGGCGTCACCGACATAAGCCAGATGATTGGCCTTGCTGTGCTCCCCGAACTCTGCATTCTTTGTTTCAACAAAGTTACCAATGCGAGAGCCAGGATGCAGCACCGTTCCGGGGCGCAATCGCGCAAAGGGTCCTACATCAACATTTTCACCAATGTCCGCGCCATCAATCACCGTGTTTGCCTTGATATGCACTCCATTACCTATGCGGGCATTGCTGATAAAACAATTCGGCTCAATCCGGACATTGTTTCCGATTTCGACCACACCCTCCAGGACAACATTGACGTCAATAATGACATCACGACCCGCCTTGATTTGGCCGCGACAATCAAATCGCATGGGATCCATCAGGGTAATGCCCTGCGCCATTAATGCACGCGCCTGCCTTTCCTGATAAATCCGCTCGAGCCTTGCCTGCTGGTGCCTGTCATTGACACCAAGCACTTCTGCCTCGCTTTGCGCCGACTGGGTATTGATACGAACACCCTCGGAGCGAGCCATCGCAATAATGTCTGTCAGATAAAATTCGTTTTGTGCATTATTGTTATCCAGTGATGGCAGCCAGCGCGCAAGATGTGCCGCATTGACAGCCATAATCCCGGTGTTGACTTCCGTGATCCGCAGCTGGTCTTCCGTAGCATCTTTTTGCTCGACGATACTTGAAACGTCACCCACTCCGTTTCTGATAATACGCCCGTAGCCGGACGGATTTTCCAGCTCAACGGTCAACAACGCCATGCTGTTTGCATCAACAGACAATACCAACTGCTTCAATGTCGATGGATTCAGCAGGGGAACATCACCGTACAGGATCAAAACCGTTGCAGCCGGGCGCAAAAAAGGCAAAGCCTGCGCCACCGCATGACCTGTACCCAGCTGTTTTTCCTGGATGACCCAGCGTACCGATATATCCTCTATCGACTGCCGCACCTTCTCTGCTCCATGACCAACAACTACGTGCAGCCCTGCCTCATCAAAAACATTGGCCGCATCAATAACGTGCTGCAACATAGACTTGCCCGCTATGGTGTGCAACACCTTGGGCAATGAAGAGTTCATGCGCGTTCCCTGCCCGGCGGCAAGAATAACAATATCGAGTGGCATAAATAGTCCTGCAACACAGTCCTGCCGATTTGGATTGCCAACCATTAAACCATAAAAAAAGGCGGCCGAAGCCGCCCTTTATAATCCAGAAAACTCAGCCCTTGCCGAGCTTCTTCCGCAGCTGCTGGATAGTACGCAATTGCGCAGCAGCCTCGGCAAGCTGCGCCGCGGCACGGGAATAATCCAGTTCACCAGTCTGGTTAGTGAACACATGGGCGGCCTGCTGACGCGCGGTTTCCGCTGCAGCCTCGTCCATATCGTCAGCACGCACGGCGACGTCTGCGAGGATGGTCACAACATTGGGCTGCACTTCAAGGTAACCGCCAGAGACATAATAAATCTCCTCTTCACCACCCTGTTTTCGCACGCGCACGGGACCTGGCTTCAGGTCGGTCAGCAGCGGCGCGTGGCCGTACTGCACACCCAGATCACCCAGCGAACCGTTGGCAACCACCTGCTCGACCAGCCCGGAGAAAATCGCTTTCTCCGCACTGACGATATCGCAATGTACAGTCATGACCATGAATCGCCCCGAAGCTTACTTGAGGTTCTTGGCTTTCTCGACAGCTTCGTCGATAGAACCAACCATGTAGAACGCCTGTTCTGGCAGATGATCATATTCGCCACTCAGAATGCCTTTGAAGCCAGCAATGGTGTCTTTCAGCGACACATATTTGCCTGGTGAGCCGGTGAATACCTCTGCCACGAAGAATGGCTGGGAAAGGAAACGCTCGATCTTGCGCGCGCGGTTAACTACCTGCTTGTCCTCTTCAGACAGTTCATCCATACCGAGGATGGCGATGATGTCCTTCAGTTCCTTGTAACGCTGCAATACGGTCTGGACACCGCGCGCCACATCGT
>CALMIC010000043.1 GCA_937864065.1 uncultured Cellvibrionales bacterium
GCAGCCAGCCAGGGCCATGCTGCAGTGTCCCAGGCGGAAGCTGACAAGCTGGGCAAGGAGCTGACCAGGATGGGGGCAAACCCCAAGGGCAATGCCGATGGCAGGATCCCGCCGTTTACCGGTACCACGCTCGGCGTGCCGAAAGGCGTGAACTACAAGGGAACCGGCACCTATTACCCGAACCCTTACCCCGATGAAAAGCCACTGTATGTCATTGATGGCAAAAATTACGAACAGTACAAGGCCAACCTGACCGATGGCCAGATTGCCTTGTTCCAGAAGTACCCGTCCACTTTCAAGATGAAGATCTACCCGACCAAGCGCGATGTGCGCTATGACGACTGGATCTACGACAATGTCAAAACCAATGCGCTGACGGCATCCCTTGTCGAAGGCGGCAATGGCGTGAAGAACAGTATGGGCGGTACGCCGTTCCCGATCCCGAAGAATGGCGTGGAAGTCGTATGGAACCACCAGCATTCTCCGCAGCTGTATTTCAACGAGGGCATCGTGGCCAGTGCCGCCGTGTTCAACAATGGCAGCACCTCAATGCGCAAGCAGTTTGAAAGCCGTTATTTCCCGGTGTTCGACAAGAGCATCACGCGCGAACAGCTGATGAAGGACAACTTTACTGCCAAGGTGCTGGTGGAGGTAACCGATCCGCCGCGCGAAAAAGGTAAGGTGACACTGGTCCATGAATTCCTTGACCTGACGGAGCTGCCCCGCAACGCTTGGCAATACTTGCCGGGTACCCGCCGCGTCCGGCGCGCACCAACTATCGCTTATGACTTTCCGGATGGCCCTGGTGGCCTGCGCACCGTTGATGACGCCATTACTTTTATCGGTGCCACTGACCGCTATGACTGGAAACTCGAGCAAATGCGCGAGGTTTACCTGCCGTATAACAACTACGACATGGATTCCCCTGAGCACAAGTATTCGGACCTTCTGACACTGAACCACCCAAACCCGGAATTCATGCGTTATGAATTGCATCGCGTCTGGGTAGTTGTCGGAGTGCTGAAAGAAGGCAAGCGCCATATTTATGCCAAGCGTCGGCTCTATATGGATGAGGACACATGGTCGGCCCTGCTGGGTGACAATTACGATGGCCAAGGTACGTTGTGGCGCACCACGATGAGGACTTTCGTCAATGCCTATGACTTGCCGGGCATGAGCCCTCGCCTGGAAATCTACCATGACCTGCAGAAAGGTGCTTACCTGCTCAATAACCTCGTCAACGAGGAGGGCGGCATCCAGGCGATCCCGAAGCAGAAGCGCCCGGGTGATTATTACACGCCGGCCAACTTGCGGAAGATTGGCAAGTAAGCTGGCTGGACTGTCAGGCAGGAAACAAAAAACCAGGGCATGCCCTGGTTTTTTGTGGTTGTGTTTGTCAGCTACGCCGCTGTGGCAACGTGCTGGCCAGTTTTTCGTGGGCCGAGCGCAGGCATTTTTCTGTTGCTGGCCAGTCAATACAGGCATCTGTGATAGAAACGCCGTATTGCAGTTTTGACAGGTCATCGGGAATCTTCTGGTTGCCAGCACCGATATTGCTTTCAATCATGACGCCGATGATCGAGCGGTTGCCTTCCAGGATCTGGTTCACGACATTGTCCATGACCAGTACCTGCAGGTCGTGGTTCTTGTTTGAATTGGCGTGGCTGCAATCGATCATGATGTTCGGCTTGATGCCGGCTTTTTGCAGGTCCTGTTCACACAGCGCCACACTGACCGAGTCGTAGTTGGGCTTGCCATCCCCGCCGCGCAACACGACGTGCGTGTAGGCATTGCCCCTGGTGGCAATGATGGCAACCTGGCCGTCATTGTTGATGCCGAGGAAGCGATGAGGGGACACGGCTGACTTGATGGCATTGACTGCCACAGCCATGCCGCCATCGGTGCCATTCTTGAAGCCAACCGCACAGGACAGGCCGGAAGCCAGTTCCCTGTGCGTCTGTGATTCGGTGGTCCTGGCGCCAATGGCGGACCAGGAAATCAGGTCTTGCAAGTACTGCGGTGAAATCGGGTCCAGGGCTTCCGTCGCCGTGGGCAAGCCGAGTTCGGCAATGTCCAGCAGCAGCTTGCGGCCTATGTGCAAGCCTTCCTCGATCTTGAAGGAGTCATTGATATGGGGGTCATTGATCAGGCCTTTCCAGCCGGTTGTGGTCCTGGGTTTCTCGAAATAGACCCGCATCACCACCAGCAGGTTGTCGCTGACTTCATCTGAAAGGGTCTTGAGCCGCTGGGCATAGTCCATGGCCGCCTTCGGGTCGTGGATGGAGCAGGGACCGATAACGACCAGCAGACGCGGGTCTGTGCCGTCAAGGATGTTGCGGACTGCCTGGCGTCCGGCCTTGACGGTGGCGGCTGCCGCCTCAGTCAGCGGCAAGCGGGATTTCAGCTCTGCCGGTGTAATGAGGATGGTCTGCGATTCGACATTGAGGTTCTCAATGCCGGTACTGCTGGCTGTATTCATTGGTTGTCCTGTAGGGCAAGGGGATCAGGTAACTTTTCTATTGTACTGGACTCCACGTCTCACTTCACGGCAGGCTGCCCGGCCAGTTCCCGCGGTGATTTCGCCCAATGGTCGCCTACAACATTTGTCGGACGTTCGGCGGCATAAAAATGACAGACGGCAGCTTTTACCGGCCGGTCTTTTTGGTTACGCTAGCGCATCCTCATGTAACTTGGGGTCAACCGTAAACCCGTTAACTTTCTGGAGTACACGGAATCTTATGAAGACAAAAATAAAAGCAG
>CALMIC010000044.1 GCA_937864065.1 uncultured Cellvibrionales bacterium
CAACTCGGCGAAAGTGTTCCTGACTGAAATCGACGGCCGGCAACTGGTCGTCAAGCAGTACATCAACAAGGACTGGTTGCGCAAGCTGCGGCGCGCATTCCGCCTTTCGCGCGCGGCACGCTCCTGGCATTTCGCGCACGCGTTGGCTTTCACCGGCATCCGTGTGCCGGCACCGGTGGCACTGGTCGAACAGAAAACCGGGCCGCTGGTGAGCAGCGCGTGGTTTGTCAGCGAATACCAGGCGGGTCGCGACCTGCTGGCAAGCTGGCGCGAACGCGAACCGACTGACGCTGAACTTGAGGCGGTTCATGCGCTGTTTTTATTATTGCAGCACAGCAATACCAGTCACGGCGACATGAAGGCGACCAACCTCATCACGGATGGCGAGCACATCTCGCTGATCGACTACGACGGCGCCCGCGAACACAAACGGCAAACAACGCTGGCACGGGCACTGGCCGCCGACAGGCAGCGCTTCCTGCAGAACTGGGCCGGCGATGCCGTGCTGCAGCAGCGGCTGGCAGGAGTGGTCGGCACATGACCGCATCGCAACATCTTCATGCAAAACAGCGTCACGCACTGCATATCGTGCACGGCTACAACGAACCGTTCCTGTCGCTATCGAACCAGTACAGCCGCGCACTGCAAGCCGGTGGCTGGCAGGTCACCACCGTTTACCTGACCGGCGCTGCCAGCAACAGCATCCGGCAACAGACGGTGGCTGACCAGGTGATTTTTTTCGACACGCCGGACAGCGCGATGAAAGGCCTGAAACCCGGCCTGTTGCTGCGGGTACGCCGGTTGCTCACAGCAGATACCGGGCTGATCATCGCCCAGCGCTACAAGCCGCTGTATCTCGCACTGCTCGGCAGCATTGGCAAGAACATCCCGGTACTCGGCGTCGCACACGCCTTCGGTGTGCTGAAATCAGGCGGTCGCCGGCGCCTGCTACGGTGCTTTGCCGCGCGACTGACGCTGGCCGGGGTGTCGGAAGCGGTGGCAGCCGACCTGCGTGCACGCGACAACACCCTGCACATCGTGCCCTTGCACAACGGCATCGACACCGCGCAACGCGAGCCGCGGCTGTTGTCACGCAGTGCCGCGCGCCAGCAACTGGGACTCGCCGAAAACGAATTCGTGTTCGGCAATGTCGGCCGCCTGCACGACGACAAGGACCAGCCGACCATCATCCGCGCCTTTGCAAGTATTGCCGCAAGACATCCACAAGCAAAACTGCTGCTGGTCGGCAAGGGAAAACGCGAGGCAGATTACCGCGCACTGATCGACCAGCTGCAATTGCAGGGCAGGGCGGTGCTGACCGGGGCGCTGCCGGATGCGCCGACACTGTTTCCGGCTTTCGATGTCTACGTGTCAGCTTCTGACCGCGAACCTTTCGGCATCGTGCTGACCGAAGCCATGCTCGCACGCCTCCCGGTCATCAGCACGGATTGCGGTGGCGCACCGGAAGTGCTCGGCGAGCATGCGCGCTATTTTTCGCGCGGTGATCACACCGCTCTGGCACAACAGATGGAAGCAATGTTGGCACTGGCAGCGGACGAACGCCGGCAACAGGGCGAGCAACTGTATTTCCGCCTGCAGCAACAGTTTGCCTTTCCGCCGTTTTGCGAGCGGCTGCTGGCACTGGTACGCAGCATGACAGGTGCGGCGTGATGAAAGTATTATTGCTGGTGCAGAAAGAACAGCGGATCATCCTCGACCGCCTGTATGACAGTATTGCGCGCCATGCCGGCGACTGCGACACACACTGGCTCGACTCGGCCGAGCAGGCCGACTTGCGCGGTTATTTCCGCCAGCACGTGAATACGGGAAACTACGACCGGATCATTTTCTTCCTGCGCTTCAAGAAGGAAATGCGCCAGTGGCGCTTTATTCGCACTGTACCGAATCTCGTCATCCTCGAGCATGACGCCTACCAGAACTAC
>CALMIC010000045.1 GCA_937864065.1 uncultured Cellvibrionales bacterium
TCGCCGGCTTCCACCGCCGGGCGCGTGAGGATGATGCGCTCGATCTGCCCGGCTTCCAGCGCTTCTGCGGCCAGTGCTGCCGCGCAATAACTCTTGCCGGTACCGGCCGGGCCGATACCGAAGGTGAGGCAGTGGTTGCGGATGGCGGAGATGTAACGTTGCTGGGCGGGCGTGCGGGCCAATAATGGCGAGAGGGTGCGCTGGGCGGCGTAGGCAGTGTCGAGGTGTTGCTGGGCGGGATTGATCTCAACGACCTCGGCACTTCGTCGGTGCTTGCGCGATTGCCGTCGTGCGTCGCGTGAGCCAGCATCCCTGTGCGCTGTTCCCTGGTGCCTTGCATGCGATTTCTTTGCCATGGCTTATGAACCCCCCGGTCCAGTCAATGGTCGTCAAGAATCTGTCATGTCTGTGCAGCGCGCTTTCCGTTTTTATTTTCAGCTGCAGTTGTTGCTAATAGACTCCCTTGCTTGATATATGTCAACAACAAAAATCGTTTCCCGAAAAAATTTTTTTATTCGTGTTGCAACGCGGCTGTCATCGTGGCTGCCGGCGCCGCGCGGTAGGTATCGATACCAGCCGCATCGCGTTCGCGCAGGATAGCGCCGCGCGCCAGCAACAGCTGCAGGTGTGCCAGGCACTCGCCCATCGCCATCATCAGCTGTTCGTTGTGCAGTTCACGCCCGAACAGCACCGGCAGCAATTCATAGGCGGTTTTCGGTTGCGCCAGCGCCTCCTCCACTGCGGACAGCTGCTGTTCATGGTGGGCCAGCAGTTCGCGCAGGCGCAGGTGCAGCCCGGTGAACGGCGCCTTGTGCGCCGGGAGAACCAGCGCGTCGGCCGGCAATTCCAGCAGGCGGCGCAGTGAATCCATCCACTCCTGCAACGGGTTCGCCTCCGGCTCGGTGCCGGTGATGCTGACATTCGAGGTGATTTGCGGCAGCACCTGGTCACCAGACAGCAACACGTTGAGCGCAGGGTTGTACAGGCAGGCGTGTTCCGGCGAATGGCCGCGACCGACGATGACCTGCCAGCGCTGGTCGCCGAGCGCCAGGATCTGGCCGTCATGCAGGCGGCGGAAACTGCGCGGCAGCGGTTCGACGATGCTGGCGAAGCCGGCTGTGCCCTTGCGCATCCTGTGCACCAGTTCCGCCGGCATACCGGTGCGGGCGGCGAAGTTGTCCTGCTGCCATTCCTCGGGAATCTCCTGCGGCGGCGCACTGTAGGTGCGGGCACTGAAGTACTCGCCGAAGGTCATGTAGAATGGCACCTGCCAGTGGCCGACCAGCCAGCCGGCCTGGCCGACATGGTCCGGGTGCATGTGGGTCGCCAGCACGCCGTTAATGGGCTTGCCGTCCAGCTCGTTGTCGAAGACCTGCTGCCACAACTCCCGGGTCACACGGCCCTTCATGCCGCAATCGACCACCAGCCAACCGTCGCCGTTCGCCAGCAGGTAGAGGTTGATGTGATCCAGCGCGAGCGGCAACGGCATGCGCAGCCACTTGATGCCGGGGGCGACCTCGATGGCCTTGCCGTCGGCCGGTACAGTGTCGAAACGGTAGCGGATGGCAGTCGGACTGGACTCGGCCATGGAAAACCCTCCTGAAAGAGACCCATTGTGCCGCCACAGGCCGCAGGTGGCTGCCGGTATGTCTACCTAGCGTGCGCTCTACTTATGGCGCGCGGGCGCGGGTATCATGGCTGCCCCGAACCAGCCACGCCCACTGCCATGACCCTGTTCGACAACCCGTCCACCGCCCTGCGAGCCGGCATGCGCCGCCTCGCGGCCAGCGTGTGCGTGATCACGGCCGTCGATAGCAGCGGGCAACGCCAGGCCATGACGGCCACCGCCGTGACCTCGGTGTCGGATGACCCGGCCTCGCTGCTGGTCTGCGTCAACCGCCAGGCCGGGCTGTACGACACACTGAGCCAGGGCCACCGTTTTGCCGTCAACGTGTTGTCGGCACAGCACGCGGAACTGTCGCAGCTGTGTGCCGGCTCCGCGACCGGCGAAGGCCGTTTCGCGCTGGGCAGCTGGGGCGACAGCAGCGGCCTGCCGTACCTGCGCGACGCGCAGGCCGTGTTTTTCTGCCAGACCGCGCGCCAGCTGACCCACGGCACCCATCTCGTCGTCATCGGCGACGTCGACAAGGTGCTGGTGGCCGATGGCGCTGTTGACCCGCTGCTGTACGCCGATGGCCGCTACAGAAGCCTGAACCCCGAGGACTGAACCGCCATGAACGCTCCCGCCAAGAACTGGGCCGACCTGACCATCCCGCAACTGGTCCAGCAGGCCGCACAACAGTACGGCAACCACAGCGCCATTGAAGACGGCGACATCCGCCTGAGTTACGCCCAGCTGGAAGCGGAACGCGTGCGCGCCGCCAAAGCCTTCATCGCCGCTGGTATCCGGCACGGTGACCGCGTGGCTGTGTGGGCACCCAACATTGCCGAGTGGATCATCGCTGCCGTCGGCCTGCAATCCGCCGGTGCCATCCTCGTACCGATCAACACGCGCATGAAAGGCGCCGAAGCCGGTTACGTGCTGCGCGCCAGTAACGCCAAGCTGCTGCTGACAGTGTCGGGCTTCCTCGACCTCGACTACCCGTCCATGCTCACCAATGAAGCCTTGCCGGACCTGCAGCAGATGATCTGCCTGCGCGGCCAGTCAGACCTGTGCACCAGCTGGGATGCTTTTCTCGCCCAGGGCGATGGCGTGGCGGACAGCGATGTCGCCGCCCGCACGGCACAGGTGACAGCCAGCGATGTGTCCGACCTCATCTTCACCTCCGGCACCACCGGCAACCCGAAAGGCGTGAAAACCGGCCACGGCCAGAACATCAAGG
>CALMIC010000046.1 GCA_937864065.1 uncultured Cellvibrionales bacterium
TCCGCGTTGACGTGGTAGATGAACACGCCCTTGGCCTCGATGTTCATGCCGCCCATCGAGTTCAGGATCGAGCCGACATTGGCGCAGGCGATGTCACTGACCGGGTAGGATTCGCGGATGCGGAAATCGACATTGCCCGGCGCAATGCACATGTCCCAGAACGCAGAAATCGCCGCCTTGCCGCGATGGCCGTTGCCGGTCTTGTCGAGCGGTGACTTGCCGACCGGGTCCTCGATGCAGCCGTCGTCGGCAAAGTTCGCTACCCAGGCTTCCTTGTCCTTGGCGCGCACGGCGTCGATGGAACGCTGCGCGGCAGCCTGGGCGGCATTGCGGATCTCGATATCGCTCATGGTATGTTCCCTGCAAGTGGTGGGTGTTTGATGGCACATGCTGCCGCTGCGCTGCAGTGATTGCAATGGCTGCAAGCCACCATCATCATGCTGTTTTTACTGATGGCTCCCGGGCCGGAATCCTGCGAATACGGCAATGGCTGAACCTGACAACGATCCCGCTGGCAATGCCCCTGTGCAGGCATGCCGTGTGCAGCGCTATGCTGCTGGCGGGATGCAGTGGCGCGATGACTGGCTGGCGGTCGAGGAACCGCTCGAGATCCGCTTGCGCTGGCAACAGGATGGCAGTTGGCAGGAACAGCCGCTGACCGTGACGATGCGCACGCCGGGCCATGACAGCGAGCTGGCAGCCGGCTTGTTGTTCAGCGAAGGCATCGTCACGGCGCCTGAGCAGCTGGTGGCGATCACGGCGGGTGACAATGCCAACACCCTGCTGGTGGAACTCGCTGCCGGCCACCAGCTCGACCTCAAGCGCTACCAGCGCCAGTTCGCCAGCACTTCCAGTTGTGGCGTGTGCGGCAAGATGGCCATCGAGTCCTTGCGCCTGTTGCATGCCCCGCAACTGGCTGTGGACAAACCGTGCATCCCGGCCGCCATGTTGCAGCAATTGCCGCAGCACCTGCGCGAGCAGCAAGGCCTGTTTGCGCAAACCGGCGGCGTGCATGCGGCGGCGTTATTCACGCCCGCTGGCGAACTGTTGCTGCTGCGTGAGGATATCGGACGGCACAACGCCGTCGACAAGCTGGTTGGCGCCTGCCGTTACGGCGCTGCCGCCAATCCGCGGGAGTGTGTGCTGTTGGTCAGTGGCCGCGCCGGTTTCGAGCTGGTGCAGAAAGCGCTGCTGTCGGATATCGCGGTGATGGCGGCGATTGGCGCACCGAGCAGCCTGGCCGTCGCGATGGCGCAGGCGCACGGGATGACGCTGGTCGGTTTCCTGAAGCAGGGTGGTTTCAACTGCTATAGCGGCGAGCAACGGATCGTTATGTAGCAGCGCCTGGCAGGCGCCGCTTCAGTCTTTCTGTCCGCGCAATACCCTGGTCCACAGGTCGCGGGCAATCGGCCAGCTGAACAGCGTGTTCACGGTCATCGCGCACTCGTAACTGCACTTGCACTGTTCCTCGACAATCCTGCTGCGCAAGGCCTTCGCCTGGCTGCTGCGCACGATATTGCGGAAATTGTTGTCCGCTGCATCGCCGATGATGTTGCCGACGGTGTCCGGCAGCATCTCGCAGGCATTGACGCGACCGTCTTCCCAGATCACGTAGATCAGGTCGCCTGCGGTGCAGGGCGTGACGAATTCATCAAAGCGCATCACACGGTAGATGAGTTTTTTCTGCACGGCTTCCTTGGCGCGGACAATGGCGCCGCCGAGATAGCTCAGCGCATTCAGGGTCTTGTGCTGCATGTGCCACTCGTAGCGCTCGATGGCCTGCTGGTAGGCATCGAGCACGGCGTTGGGCGGCTTGTTGGCCAGGCTGGTAGTGTCGCGCACCAGATTGACGCTGATCTGGTTGGGCTGGAAGGTGTCGACCAACTCGTCAATGAAGGCAGGATAGACGTGCTGGTTGGTTTCATTGACCACCGTGATGATGCCGAGCGACAGCCTTGGATAGAGCCGCTGCAGTTCTTTGAGCTTGTGCCAGGTTTTCAGCAAGTGCTGCCAGGAATGCTCGCCGCGGATCGCGTCGTGC
>CALMIC010000047.1 GCA_937864065.1 uncultured Cellvibrionales bacterium
TACTTATACTATGGTATACGAAAGCACAGGAATATACCTGCGGACTACCGAAGGGGTCAGCCATGATGCAGGAATTTGACTATGTGGTTGTCGGTGCCGGCTCGGCCGGCTGCGCCCTCGCCTGGCGCCTGGCCAGCAGCGAACCTGGCTGCTCGGTGGCGCTGCTGGAGGCCGGCAGCCCCGCACGCAACCCGCTGCTGCATGTCCCGCTCGGCTTCGCCTTCCTGCTGAAACCACACAAGAACAACTGGGGCTACCAGACGGCGCCGGAACCCCACCTGAACCAGCGGCGCGTGGACCTGCCGCGCGGCAAGGTGCTCGGCGGCTGCAGCGCCATCAACGGCATGGTCTATGTGCGCGGCCAGGCGCAAGACTTCGATGCCTGGGCAGCAGCCGGCAATCCCGGCTGGGCCTATGCCGACGTGCTGCCCTATTTCACGCGCTCGGAAGACCATGAGGGCGGCGCCAATGCCTTCCACGGCACGGGCGGCCCGCTGTGGGTGGGCAATGTGCGCAATGAATTCCCGATCTGCGAGGACTTCATCAAGGCAGCCCAGCAAGCCGGGCACCCGTTCAACAGCGACATCAACGCTGCCAGCCAGGCCGGTGTCGGCTATTTCCCGCACAACATCCGCCGCGGCAAGCGGCTCAGCGCGGCCTCTGCCTTCCTCGCACCCGGTGTGGCACCCGCCAACCTGCGTGTGATCCCCCATGCCCTTGCCCGGCGCGTGCTGGTCAGCAACGGCCGGGCCACCGGCGTGGAATGCCTGCTCAACAACAAGCCCGCCACGCTGCTCGCCAACCACGCTGTGGTGCTGTGCGGCGGTGCGATCAATTCACCACAGCTGCTCGAGCGCTCCGGCATCGGCCAGGCTGACCGGCTGCGTGCACTGGGCATCCCCGTCGTGCAGGACTTGCCCGGCGTCGGCGAGAACCTGCACGACCACTGGAATGCCTACATCAAGTTCGGCGTCAGCAACAGCAAGACCTACTTCAGCGAATCCAAGCCGCTGCCGATGCTGAACAACCTTGTGCGCTACCTCGTGCGCAAGGAAGGTTTCCTCGCCAACCCGGCCGCGCTGGTCGCCGTGTTCTACCAGGCTCTCGACGATGCCGACAGGCCGGATGCCCAGATCCACTTCGCCCCGGCGGCGAGCAACTTTGACGCCAGGGGCAACATGGTGCCGATGGCAGGCATTACCGTCGCCTCGTGTGGGCTGCGCCCGACCAGCCGCGGCCATACGCACATCACCAGCGCCGACGCCGCCAGCGCGCCGCACATCCAGGTCAACTACCTGCAGACCGACTATGACCAGCGCGTCGCCGTCGAGGCTTTCCGCAAGGCGCGCGACATCCTGCGCATGCCCGCCATGGGCCACCACGGCGGCAGCGAACTGGAACCGGGCCACGCCGTGCAGGGCTTCGGCGAGATCCTCGACTACATCCGCGCTACCGGCGACCCGGTACACCACCTGGCCGGCAGCTGCCGCATGGGCAATGACGACAATGCCGTGGTCGATGCTGCGCTGCGCGTGCGCGGTATCAGCGGCCTGCGCGTCGCTGATGCATCCATCATGCCTGCCATCGTGTCGGGCAATACGCACGCGGCCTGTGTCATGATCGGCGAGAAATGTGCTGACCTGTTACTGAAGGAGAAACACTGATGGCGAACCTGCAGAAATACCCGGTCCATCCTGACTACGCAAAAATGCCTTCCCTGCCATTCCCTTTCAATGGCCTGCTGACAACACTGTTCAACCGCTGGATGCACATCGACACATGGATTCGCCAGCGTGACGCCATGGGCAAGGCCCGCAAACACTGGGTTGCCTCTGCGGATCGCAGCTATTTTCCCGTCTACGAATTCCGTCCGGACAATGCAGCAGCCGACGAACCACTGCCAGCGGTGATCTACTACCATGGCGGCGCTTTCGTGCTCACCTATGCCTCGTCACATGTCGCCAACATGCCGCATTACGCGCGTGAGGTGCGTTGTGCTGTATTCCTGGTGGATTACCGGCTGGCACCACAGCATGTATTCCCGAAAGGCTTCGAGGATTGCTGGGCAGCATTGCAATGGGTCAGGGAGAAAGCGGACTGGCTGCACGTCGATGCCGGACGCATTGCCGTGATGGGCGACAGTGCCGGCGGCTGCTTTTCTGCCGGCATTGCCCAAAAAGCGCTGGATGAACAATGCGCCCTGCGCGGCCAGTGCCTGATCTATCCGGCACTCGACAACACCTGCACCACACTGTCAGCCACCACGTTCGACGATGCACCACTGTTCAATGGCGTTGCCAACAAACGCATGTGGCAGGTGTACTTGCCCGGCCATACTGCCGCCAACCCTCCCGCCTACGCGGCACCCGCCAGCCGGCAAGACCTGTCAGGCCTGGCCCCTGCCTACGTGGAAACTGCCGAATTTGATCCACTGCGCGATGAAGGCAAGGTGTACGCAAAGCGCTTGCGGGAAGCCGGCGTCAGCGTCACCGAGCATCACCCCGCAGGCACGATCCACGGCTTCGACATGGTCAAGCCCAACCATCTCGCGCAGGAAGCACTGCATAAGCGCTGTGAATTCCTCAAGGCCATTCTCTGACAACGGGCACCGTAATGAGCAGGAAAGCACATATCGTCGGCGTCGGCGAAAGCCAGTACACCAAATGGGGCAAGATCGGCGACATCACCGAACACGCGCTCGCCCTGCAAGCCATCATGACGGCCGTGCCGCACCAGGTACTGCGCTTCACCGGCGAGGTGCTGCGCAAGACGGCTGTGGGCAATGAGTACGAGATCGAAGTCTCGCTGCAGGCAGCCAATGACAGTGGCAACCACCTGACCGGCACAGCTGTCATCACCCTGCCACTAGCCAGCTGAAACAGCGAGGACAATCACTATGCAGATCGGCATGACTATCCCATTCATGGAACCCGGCTGGACGCGCAGGTCGATGCGGCAATGGGCAGAGACGATTGATAACGGCCCGTGGGCCAGCCTGGCCATGGGTGAACGCATCACTTTCGTCAATCCCGAGTTCATGACGTCGCTGGCAGCCTGCGCCGCGTGGACGGAGCGCGTCGAGCTCATTTCCACCGTGAGCGTACTCACCATGCACAACCCGGTGCTGCTGGCGAAACAGTTCGCGACGATTGACGTGATCTCGCACGGCCGGCTGACACTCGGTGTGGGTACCGGCGGCCGGCGGGAAGACTATGAGTCCATCGGTGCGGACTGGGGCAACCACCGCATCGCCAAGTTGCAGGAAAACGCGCAGATCATGCGCCGTGTCTGGCGGGGCGATGAAACCGTGTTGCCCAGCGCCTTGCGCATTGTCGAGCCTCTGCCGGTACAGGACGGCGGCCCACAGATCCTCGCCGGCGCGATCGGCCCGAAATCGATTGCCGCCGCTGCACGCTATGCCGACGGCCTGAGCGGCTTCTCGATGCTGGTGTCGCTCGACGACATCCGCCAGTCGTTTGACAATTTCCGCGCCGCCTGGGCGGATGCCGGTCGTGCAGGCAAGCCGCGCCTCATCGCCAGTTTCTGGTACGGCATCGAGCAGCAAGGCAAGCAGCAGATGATGCGCCACCTCGAGCGCTACATGAACTTCATGCCGCCGGCGATTGCCCAACAACTGGTACCGCACGCGGGCTTCAATGGCAGCGTGCAGGACCTGAAGGATTTCCTTGGCGAGATCAAGAACCTCGGTGCCGACGATGTCATCCTCGTCCCCACGAGTACGGACATCGGCGAGATCGCGCAACTCGCCAACGCTTTGTACTGAGAACGCCGCATGGGCCAGCACCGCCGCATCACCCTTGCCTGTCTTTGCCTGCTGTTGCTGGCCGGCTGCGATGGCTATCCCGATGGCTGGTCGCGGCTGGACCGGGCATTGTTTTCCGCTTGCCCGGATATCAGCGGCACCTACCGTATCGGCGAGAACAACGAGGAAGGCGTTGGCAGGAGCCACAACCTGGAAGGCGCGCTGATGTTCCGCAATATCCTGCCGCCGCGCAACGCGCCGCGCTGGCACTGGGAAACCATGACAATCAGTGGCGATGCGCGCGAGGCACTGCAGGTCACCCTGATGCGAAGTGCAACCACCATCGAACATTTCAAGGTACAGCTTTTTGCCAAGGGTGGCATGGGCTATTACCGCAAACAGTACGAAGACATGCACAGCCCGGCCAGGCGCTGGTCCGGCGGTTTTGCGCAGATGACGGACGACGAATACGCTGCCAACCTCGAAAAACTGTATGTCGCACCGGTCGAGCAACACACACTGCGACGCGGCAAGGATTACGACTGTGCAGGTGGCTGGATCACCACCACGCGCATGGAGAACGATCCTGGCCCGGACCATTCACAGCCGCGCCCCGACACGTTTGACGGCACGGTGCGTTTCATGCGCAGCGTGGACGGCTACCTGGTGGCAGAAGCGCAGCATGTCGAAAGTCACCCGTTTTACCTCTGGTGCGGCGACGGCTGCAAGGGCTTCAACCTCGGCGACTGGACCGACCATGACTGGCGACGCTGGGAGCCGGCGACACCGGCCTGGCAGGGCGAAGTGCCGCGACCATGGGCTGCGCCCTTCGTGCGCGAACGCTATGGTGCAGACAGCGGCAGCCACACGCGCCAGCAGGAAGTGCGCGAACTGGTGCAGCCCCTGCTGCCCGCAGACGCCACGCTGGCCGGCATCGAAGCGGCCGGCAACCGCGACGTCCTGCTGAGCGTGACCAGCGCGTCCACCACACCATTCACTCGCCTCATCGCGGCACTGGAAAAGTCCTACCGCTTCACCAGTGTGCAGGTGGATGCGCTGGCGCACGATGACAAGGGCAACTGGCAGATAGCGATCCGCCTCGGCCTCAAGCCGCAGGCATCCGCCACGTCGACAGCCGACATCCAGTTGCGCCTGCTGCCGCTGTTGCCTCCGCAGGGAACCCTGCAGGCCATCGCGCCACAGGATGGCGGTTTCAGCGTCACGCTGCGCGGCCTGACACACAAACAGACCGATGCGCTGGTGCAGGCCATCAACCAGTCCGCCGATTTCCGCGGCGCTTCCACCCAGATGTTCTTCGTCGGTGCCGACTACACCGAAACGCGCATCCGTTTTTTCGAGGAAACCGCGGACGGGCAGGACAATGCCGGGCGCTAGCACCAACCTGCCCCCATTGCAGTTCGGCTTGCTGGCGCCAACCCATACGCCACTGCTGGTGCGGCTGGTGCAGGACTGCTACGGCGACAGCTACGCGCATGGTTATTTATATGACAGCAATACACTGCGCCAGCTGATCGAAGACGGCATGCTGTATTGCGCAGTAGCGACGGATACAGACGGGCGCGTGGTGGCGCACATGGCGGTGAAACAGGAATACCGCGGTGACCGCACTGCCGACAACTTCGCCGGCATGATGTTGCCCGAATACCGCGGCCAGGGCGTGCTGATGCAGCTCGGCACAATCCTCTTCCCGGTGTACGAATCGCTACAACTCGATGGCTTGCAGACCGCGACCGTCACGCACCATGCCTTTTCGCAAAAGATCAGCAGCAATACCGGCACGTTGACCGTCGGCTGCCTGCTGGCCGATTCACCGGGCAGCAATGCCGATGGCCTGCAGATCACACATCGCATGCCGATCCTGATGCAGTTCTGCCCGCTGCGCGCGCTGGCTGCGCGGCACGTCTATACCACCAAAGACTACCTGCCCTTGTTGCACCGGGTTTACCGCAACATGCAGTGCCCTGTCACGGTGGCTGATGGCGTCGACCCCATCCTGCCGGCCAGCACCACGGAACAACATGTCGATCTTCGGCGCAGCACGGCGCTATTGCGCTTCCATACCATCGGCAGCGACCTGGCATCACAAATCGCAACCTTTGCGGGCGCAACACACGACTTCCACGCCAGCTACATCGATGTGCCGTTGACCAGTTCCGGAGCACCGCGACTGATGGGCGAAGCCAATGCGCGCGGCTGGTGGTTCGGCGGTGTGATCTTCGGCCGTGCCGGCACTGATTTCCTGCGCCTGCAGCGCTGTGCGCTACCACCACCTGCCAGCCGCGCTGGCATTATCGATACTGCCAGCCGTGACATGGCCGAACAGATCCTGCTCGACCACGAACGTGTCAGCCACAGGAGACCTGCATGAAACTCAGCACCAACCTGGTTGTCGACAACTTGCGCGATGTGGCCGATCCCGCCCGGCGCATCGAGGCCATGGGCTTCTCGACACTGTGCATTTCCGAGAGAAAACACGATCCGTTCATGCAGCTGGCGGTTGCCGCCGTCAACACCGACCGCATCAAGCTCACCACCGAGATCGCGCTGGCTTTCCCGCGCAACCCGATGGTGCT
>CALMIC010000048.1 GCA_937864065.1 uncultured Cellvibrionales bacterium
CATTACCGTCGTAGACGCTGTTAGCGGCATTGACCATGCCCTGCCCGGCTTCGTCACCGAACACACCGGCTTCGACACCGCGTTGTGCAATCACCGGCAACACCGTGTGGCCTTGCAAATCGGCGAGCACAATAAACGTCACCGCTGCCTCACTGATCTTGGCCTGGTTGTAGCTCACCGCACGCAGTGCGGCTTTCGCCCCGGCATCCGTCACGGCAAGAAAGCGCGTGTGCTGGATGTTGTAGGCCGACGGCGCTTCCAGCGCGGCCGTGACGAGGTAGTGGATGTCATCCTTCGACAGCACTTCGCCGCTGTCGTACTTGTTGGCGGAAATGCGGTTTTGCAGTGCATCGATCACGTTCATGATGTTGTCTCCGGTTGTTCAGGGTGCAAATTTCAGGGTTTGTCGCCAAAGCGGCCGTTGCGGTAATCGTCAATCGCCTGGCGGATCTCTTCCTCGGTGTTCATGACGAACGGGCCATAGTGGGCAATCGGCTCGCCGAGTGGTGTGCCGGCGAGTAGCAACAGTCGCACGCCCTCTTCACTCGCGCTGAGCGTAACTGTTTCGCCTGCTGAAAAGCGCGCCAGCTGGCCGCGCTGCACGGCCGGCGCCGTGGCGAGACGACCGTCATACACATACGCCAGCAGCGTGTCGTTTACCGGCAGCGACAGCGTCAATGAGGCATTGGCCGGCAGCTGCAAATCCAGCGTGCGCGCATTGCAGGCAAGTGATGCCAGCGGGCTGGCCAGCGCATTGCAGTCGAGCAGCCATGTGCCGCCGAATACGCGTGCAGTGCCGCCACCTGCCAATGACACTTCAGGAATCTCGTCGCCTTCGGCCTGCCGGTACTCCGGCGCTTTCATTTTTTGCACGGCCGGCAGGTTGATCCACAGCTGGAAGCCGTGCAGCAGGCCGTCACGGATCAGTGGCAGCTCGGAATGGATCACGCCGCGGCCGGTGGACATCCACTGCGCGCCGCCGTTCTTCAGCTCGGCGCGGTGGCCGTGGTTGTCTTCGTGCACAAAGCCGCCGTTGAGCATGTAGGTCAGCGTCTCGATGCCGCGGTGCGGGTGTGGCGGGAAGCCGCCGATGTAGTCGGCGCTGTCGGCCGAGCGGATCTCGTCCAGCATCAGGAACGGGTCGAGGTCATGGCGGTGGTGGCCGAGCGTGCGGCGGATGCGCACTCCGTCGCCATCGCTGGTGTCGCGGCTGTTGAGGATTTGCAGGATCTGTCGGCTGCCCATGGCATCCCTCCTGGCACTGTGTGCCGTGTTGATGGGTACAGCATAGATCAGCATCCTGATTGATAAAGCCGTAAATCAGCGTCAATATGATCGAAATATTCGATAGGAATCGCGCCGATGACGGCCAGCCCCGAACACCCGCCCCTGGAACCCCCGACGCTGGAGCAATGGCGCATGCTGGCAGCTGTGGTGGATGGCGGCGGTTTTGCCCAGGCCGCCGAGCTGCTCGGCAAGAGCCAGTCCACCATCAGCCACGGCGTACAGCGACTGCAGGCAGCGCTCGGCATCGCCCTGCTCACCCAGCAGGGTCGCCGCGCAGTACTGACGCCGGATGGCGAGTCCCTGCTGCGCCGGGCGCGCCACCTGCTCGACGATTCGGCCTCACTACAGCGGCTGGCTGGCAACCTCGCCCGCGGTCACGAGCCGTTGGTTCGCCTGGCAGTGGATGTGATCTTTCCAGCGGAACGGCTGTTTGCTGCGCTGGCGACGTTTTCGGCGCGTTACCCGGACACGCGTATCGAGCTGCTGGAAACCGTGTTGTCCGGCGGCACTGAAGCGCTGCTGCGCCAGGAGGCGGATCTGGTCATCACCGGCCGTGTACCGCCGGGTTTCCTCGGCGAGCCGCTGTACCGCTGCACGTTTGTGCACGTCGCACACCCGGACCATCCCCTGCATGCACTGGGCCGCCCGCTTACGGAAAGCGACCTCGCCGCGCAGCGCCAAATCGTCATCCGCGATTCCGGGCTGAAGCAGAAAGTGGATGCAGGCTGGCTCGGCGCCGAGCAGCGCTGGACGGTGAGCCATCTCAGCACGTCGATTGCCGCGCTCACCAGTGGCCTCGGTTTTGCGGCCGTGCCGCGTGAACGCATCGCGCGCGAACTCGCCGAAGGCCTGCTGAAGCCGCTGCCGCTGGAAAATGCCGGGCATTACGCGCGGGAGGTGATGCTGTACCTGGTCAGCGCCGACCGCGACCGCAGCGGACCGGCGGTGACGGCACTGGCGGGAGCATTGCGGGACGCGGTTAAATGAGGAGCGGCATAAGAACTTCTGAAATGCGAGCCTGACCCGAGTTTCCAGGAAACGAACCGGAGCATCACTGACGTGTCGACCGAAATGAAACCCACAGCCACTGAGCATGAACTTGCCCTGATGGATGCCTACTGGCGCGCCTGCAATTACCTGGCCGTGGGCATGATCTACCTGCGCGACAATCCCCTGTTACGCCAGCCACTGGCCATCGAGCACATCAAGCGACGCCTACTGGGCCACTGGGGCTCCAGCCCCGGCCTGTCATTCATCTACACGCACCTGAACCGCATCATCCGTGCCTACGACCAGGACATGATCTTCCTGGCCGGTCCGGGCCACGGCGCACCCGGCGTGCTGGCGCCCGTGTATCTCGAAGGCACCTATGCCGAGATCTACCCGAACAAGGGCGGTAATGCCGAGGGCTTGCGTGAATTTTTCCGCGAGTTTTCCTTTCCCGGTGGCATCGGTAGCCACTGCACACCGGAAACGCCAGGCTCGATCCACGAAGGCGGCGAGCTCGGTTATTCCATTTCGCATGCCTTTGGTGCCGCGTTCGACAACCCGGATCTGGTGGTGGCGGTCGTGGTCGGTGACGGTGAAGCGGAAACCGGCCCACTAGCCACCGCCTGGCACAGCAACAAGTTCCTCAACCCGGCCCGCGACGGCGCCGTGCTCCCGGTGCTGCACCTGAACGGTTACAAGATCAACAATCCCACGCTGCTGTCACGCATCAGCCACGACGAGCTGGACAGCCTGTTCCGCGGCTATGGTTGGGAGCCATATTTTGTGGAAGGCAGTGAGCCAATGGCCATGCACCGGCAAATGGCTGCTGTGCTCGACCACTGCGTGCAGCGTATCCATGCCATCTGGCAGTCAGCCCGCCACGGCGGCAAGGTTGAACGTCCGCGTTGGCCGATGATCATCCTCCGCTCACCCAAAGGCTGGACCGGCCCGGCCGTGATCGATAACAAGCGTGTGGAAGGCTTCTGGCGCGCACACCAGGTGCCGCTGCAACACCTTGACCAGCATCCGGAGCGCCTTGCACAACTTGAGCAATGGCTCAGGAGTTACCGTCCGGATGAGCTGTTCGACAATGACGGCCAGCTGCTGCCCCACTTGCAGGCACTGGCACCGGCCGGGCAGCGCCGCATGAGTGCCAACCCGCACGCGAACGGCGGCCTGCTGCGTCGCGCCCTGCGCCTGCCCGATTACCGCGACTACGCGCTGGCGCTGGAACAACCGGGGCGGGCCTATGCCGAAAACACGCGTCCGCTGGGCAAGTTCCTGCGCGATGTGATGTGGCAGAACCCTGACAACTTCCGCGTCTTCTCGCCCGATGAAAATACCTCGAACAAACTCGACGACATCTACGCTGTCAGCGGCAAGGCGTGGATGGCGGAAATCCTGCCAGAAGACCAGGACGGCAGCGAACTGTCACCGGACGGACGCGTGATGGAGATGTTGTCCGAACATACGCTGGAAGGCTGGCTCGAAGGTTACCTGCTCAGCGGACGTCACGGTTTCTTCTCCACCTATGAATCGTTTGTGCATGTAATTGACTCGATGTTCAACCAGCACGCCAAGTGGCTGGACATGTGCAACGATGTGCCTTGGCGCGCACCGGTGTCCTCACTGAACCTGCTGATCACCTCGACAGTCTGGCGGCAGGACCACAACGGCTTTACCCACCAGGATCCGGGTTTTCTCGATGTGGTGGTGAACAAGAGTCCGGCCGTGACGCGCATTTACCTGCCGCCGGATGTGAACACCCTGCTGTGCGTGGCCAGCCACTGTCTCGAGAGCACCAACTACATCAATGTGATCGTTGCCGACAAGCAGAAACACCTGCAATACCTGGACATGGATGCCGCCATCAAGCACTGCATCAAGGGTATCGGCATCTGGGACTGGGCCAGCAATGACCAGGATGGCGAACCGGATGTGGTGATGGTCGGCTGTGGTGACATCCCGACACGGGAAGCGCTCGCCGCCACGCAACTGTTGCGCGGCTTTTTTCCAACCTTGCGCATCCGTTTCATCAACGTGGTCGACCTCTACTGCCTCACACCATCCAGCGAGCACCCGCATGGACTGACCGACCGCGACTTCGACAGCCTGTTCACTACCAGCAAACCGATCATTTTCAATTTCCACGGCTACCCGTGGCTGATCCACCGGCTCACCTACCGCCGCACCAACCACGACAACCTGCACGTTCGCGGTTACAAGGAAAAAGGCAGTATCAACACACCGCTGGAACTGGCCATCGAGAACGAGATCGACCGTTTCAGCCTCGCCATCGATGTGATCGACCGCGTGCCGGGCCTGCTGGTGACCGGCGCACACGCGAAGGAACGGCTGCGTGAACAACAGATCGAGTGCCGGCTGTATGCACATCGCTGGGGCGTGGATCCGCCGGAGATCGAGCACTGGACCTGGCCGGATGACCTTCGGTAACAATTCAATCCGCAATCGTCCTGCAATAACAGCGGCTACACGGCTGACAGGAAAGACAGCACTTCCGCCATCAGCGCGTTGATACCGGCATAGCGTCCTGCGGGCGCAGCGAGGATCTCACCTGCTGTCTGCACATACGGTTTTCCTGGCAACAGTTCCCGCCGCTCTGGCGGCTCTGCATTATCGGCCTCGACAAATGCCTGCGCACTGGCGGGATCGGTTTCGAGATGAAACTGGAGGCCGATGATGTTGCTGCCGATCTGGAATGCCTGGTGCTCACATGCCTCACTGCGCGCCAGCAACACGGCAACGGGAGGCAGCTCGAAGGTTTCACCATGCCAGTGGAACACGTCGATTACTGGCGGAAAACGGAAGCAACCTTCCCTGCCGCCAATGCCTGTCACGGGAAACCAGCCGATTTCTTTCTGTGTGTTCGGGTAAACGCGGGCACCGAGCGCACTGGCAATCAATTGTGCGCCGAGACAGATCCCGAGCACTGCCACACCGTGTTGCATCGCCTCACGCAGGAACTGCTTTTCAGCCACGAGCCACGGCAGCGCAGCTTCATCGTTGACACTCATCGGGCCGCCCAGCGCGATCACCAGGTCAATTCCCGCCACTGGCGGCAACTCCGCTGTTTCATAAAAACGGGTGAAACTCACGGCAGCGCCAGCGCAATCCAGCCATCCGGCAATCGAACCCAGCCCTTCATTGGGCATATGTTGCAACACATGGACTCTCAATGATTCAGCCATCACGGCGCTCCTTAACAGATATCCAGCAACAAAAAAACCTGCCGAAGCAGGTTTTCTTGCTCAACCGAACTGGTCACAGGGGGCCATTTCCCTTGAAAGTGATCTTGCCGGAAAAAAGCTGGGGACTGTTAATAACCCTGCTTCCTTTAGTGCTCTCGACCATAGGACTAATGCCGTTAAAGTAGTAACGCATCGCAAACTCGTTCTTGTTGTCTGCATAATTGTAAACACCCCTGGTCTTGGCACCGCTAATCAGCTCATTGATCGTACAGCTACCCAGTTCGGACAGCGTTTTCATGGTGTACTCGCTGTCCAGGTCTTCGAAATAGACATCCTGACCGACGCCTTTTTCCTTGTCAGAAAACCCGGAAATGTCCTCAAAATCGCTCAATACGCCCAGGAGTTCGCCGTCAGCGGTAATCAAGCCCCAGCCGACGTTGGCATTATTACTGTCCTGCACCTGTCCCCATTGTGCATTCTCGTAAGTCTGCTTGATCTTGCAGCTGCCGGAAGACTGGATGACCAGCTTGCCGGTGTAAGGTCCATCGATATGGAAAGGTGGTACAAAACCAATAGCATGGGCTGACGATACCGCCAGCGCAGCGGCCAGGCTAATACCGGTTTTCATAATAGAATGTTTCATGCTGGATGCTCCCTGAAGTTTCCTGGTTAGCTGCCGGGCACTACTATTGCCGCCTGCAGCGCAACTATCATACTCCCGGAAGGCTGCTGTGTGCCCGGTAAAACGCCATGTCATGGTTCGGCCACAACTCGGCATCAAGCACAGCTCCCAGCTCCTTCAGTTTCCTGATGCTGGCAATTGCCAGCGATTCGTTATCATGCCAGCACAGGCCGGGTGGAATCTCGTCATCCAGGTTTTCCTGCAAGTCCGCCGCATCACCGCAGAGCAGCACCGGCCTCCCCTTGGGCAGCGATACCAGCAGTGACATGTGTCCGGCAGTGTGGCCCGGCGTTTCCACCAGATGCACACCTTCATCCAGTGCTGATTCGCCGCAATGCACGCACCAGCGCGGGCCGTGCAGGAAATCGCCGTGGAAATAGGCATCATCTGCCTGCTCACACATCGCCGCCAGCTCACGCTGGTGCACATGCACATCGGCATGCGGCACATCACACAAACCGCCGGCATGGTCAAAATGCAGGTGTCCGCAAACCACACTGTCAATATCACGTGTGTTTAGCCCCAGCTGGGCAAGCCGTGACGAAAGGCGCTGTTCCTCCGTCACCTCGGGAGGACCAAACGGGAATGACGCATTCCAGTACAACTGCGAACGATGTTCAGTCTCATTGACCT
>CALMIC010000049.1 GCA_937864065.1 uncultured Cellvibrionales bacterium
TTGCGCTGGTGCTGCCTTATGTGGATGCGGATGTTGACCTGCAGGGCGTTGCCACGCTGTCCGACAACGATCCGTACGGCCGGCGTATCACCGTGGCAGGCAAGAAGATGCTGTCGGATGAAAACCTGGGTGACAGCATTCTCGGCGGGTTCGTCGGCTGGCACGATGGTCGCCTGCACTACACCGCAGGTGTGAACCTGTACATGCCGACCGGCCACTATGACGAAGGCGAGGCAGTCAACACCGGTCGCAACTACTGGGCCATCGAGCCCAACGCTGCGTTCACCTACCTGAACGAGAGCAATGGCCTCGAGTTTTCCAGTGCGCTGGGTCTCACCATCAATCGCGAAAATGATTACACCGATCAGACAGGAAGTTCTGGCCAAAGCAGCGCGGTTTCGATTACCAGTATGGCCCGATGCTGGGTGAGATTGATTACTACACCCACAGTGCGCACGGCACTAAGGACTGGTACCGCAACAATGCACTGGTTAAGGAAGAAGGTTATGTGACCACCTTGCTGGGGCGGGAGGCAGTGAGCTACATCGCGCAACAGGATGGCAGCAAGCCGTTTTTCATGTACCTCACGTTCACGGCGCCACACGCCCCTTATCAGGCACCGCAGCAGTATCTTGACCAGTACCCGGACACGCAGGACACGTTCAAGCGTTCCTACGATGCGATGATCACCGCGATGGACGAACAGATCGGCAACATCCTCGCCGAGCTGGACCGGCGCGGCTGGCGTGACAACACGCTGATTGTGTTCCAGAGCGACAACGGCGGCCCCCGTTCAGCGGAAATGACCGGCGAGGTGGACACCTCCGGCGGCAAGATCCCGGCGGACAACGGCCCGTACCGCGATGGCAAGGGTTCGTTCTACGAGGGCGGCACACGCGTTGCCGCACTGGCGCATTGGCGCGGCCATATCCAGCCGGCTGTGGTGGACCAGCCGCTGCACATCGTGGACATGTACCCGACGCTGGTGAAGCTCGCCGGCGGCACCATGGCCAAGGCCAAACCACTGGATGGGCTGGATGCGTGGCCAACCATCAGTCGCGGTGAGCCTTCGCCTCGCACCGAAGTGGTCTACGGGATCGAGCCGTTCCGCGCGGCGGTGCGGCAGGGGGATTTCAAACTGGTGTGGAAAACGTCGTTGCCCAGCAGTGTGGAGCTGTTTGATATCGCGAAGGATCCCTATGAAACCACCAACCTGGCCGACAAGTATCCCGAGAAGGTGGCGGCACTGAAGCAGCGCAGTGAGAGTCTCGCGCGCGAGGCTGCGCCGCCGATGCTGATGAAGGAGATCAAGGGCGTGTCCATGTCGACCCTGTTCGGTTCCGTTGCCCTGCCAGAGGAACGCCATGACATGGAGCAGGTACCATGATGGCGCCTGCGTCGTGCAGCCAGTAACCAGTATTTGCCGGCTTAAAGGAACCTGAGCAGTTTTTCCTCGCAGTCGGAAAAGTCACGCACGCTGCCCGACGTGCGCACACCGTGTTCGATCGCCGGTGGGCTGTAGGTGTAGCACGCGCCGCCCATGCCTTCCTGGCTAGCGAGCGCGGGTTCACCGGCCATCTGTTCGATGTCATACCAGCGCGCCAGTGATACGAAATACCCTTTTTGCAGGATGAAAGCTGCTTCCAGCGCATCCGGCTCGAAGTGCTTGCTGGCCCACTTGCCGAAACCGAGATAGAACGGTTTGCCGGCGAATTCGGCAGGTTGCGTCAGCTGCAGGTCGCGTGCGTGCCACTGGAACACCGTCGCGCCATCGCGCAGTACGGTGCAGATGGCGTCGCGTTCGTCGGTCTGGTCGGTCACCGTCACGTCCCACTGGCGTACCGGCGAGGCACTCGCCGCGTGGCGGATGGTCATCACCGTCAGGTCGAGCAGGTGGGTGCAGTTGGCCGATGGCGGCATGTGGAAATTGAGGTCGCGCAGGCTGGCGTGGATGCTGGTGCCGACGTAACCCTTGATGGGCTCCACCGCTCCGGGGCAGCTGGTGTATGGCACTCGCATCGTTTTTGCATCAATGGCGGTGACGTGTTCGCCATCGTGTGACACGGTCACAGTGAAGCCGTGGTTGGTGTCTTCCAGCGCGCCGTACACCGCGCCGTCGCGCTGTTCGAGGCGGATGCGGCGGCGGTAAACGCCGGTGCCGTAATCGGGGTTGCGGGGATAGTCAGGCAGGCCCATGGCAGTACCCATTCAATGGATTGAATGGGAAGATTTTACTACTGCATCCTGCTCATAAAATCCGCGATCCCCGCATCCAGCGGAATTTCCGGCCAAAGCGGTAGTTGTCGCCATCGACGCAAATGATGAGTGTTTCGCCCGGGAAAGGCACCTCTTGCCGGATGCGTTCCAGGACAGCCTGGTTGCGCTTCCTGTTGTCCAGCTGGTACCAGCGACGCGCGCTGAAGCCCAGTATGTACAGGGGGTTGTCCGGATAGTGCTGGACCACTTTCTGCGCCAGGTAGGCACGTGCTATGCCTGGGATCCCGCGCAACGCTGCACAGAGGCTGTCCAGCTGTCCGGGTTCCAGTTTGTGCTGTGTCAGTGCATCCTTGATATGCCACTGGTCCCGCTCTTGCCTGGCTTCGTGCTCCTTTTTCTGCTGTGCAAGCATGCGTTCATGCCATGCCTGTGCTTCCTGCCCACGGCCATTGCGCCAATGAAAATCGCGCAAGGTTTCGCAGCTGCCGACAATAGCTTCTTCATCCAGTTGCATCGCATGTTCCAGCATTGCGACGCCGTCGGCATCGCCACGTTCCAGCAGCCTTGAGCCGAGAGTGAAACAGATGACGGGATCATCCGGCAACTCGTTGTAAAGAGAATGGTATTGAGCCAGCGCTTCATCAGCATTGTTGCCGTAGCGTTCGGTGAGGCGTGCACGGTTGTAACGCTCCTGTATGGACAATATTTCGCCATTGGTGATGCGTGTGTCGAAATCTGCCAGCTGTTGCCGGCCGTCCTGCACTTCCCGATAGCGCTCCGACCAGGCTTGCTGTATCCGATCGCGCCAGCGTTTGTCGAATGCTTCAGTCAGGGAGGCCATTCGACTTCCCAGCAACCGGTCGGCTGTCTGGTCGATGGCGGGCAGCGACAGCTGTGGTGGCTGGCCCAGCGCGGCAAGACGGTCTTTCAACGCGGGATGTGTGTCCAGCGAATCGGTCTGGCGTGCCATGGCCTGGTTGACCCACGCCGTGGCGGAATCGCTGTCAATCTGCATTGCCACGCCGTGAGTGATATTGCCGAATGGCGCAAAGCCGGGTTGCGGGTTGTCATCCGCAAGCCGGTGGATGTCAGGCCAGTAGCGCTGGTGCAGGTAGCTGCCGATCACATTGATGGCGGTGAGTGTCTCGGCTGTGGCTGCCGGCGAAGTCAGGCGGGCGGCGGTGGCATCGGCTTCATACTCATCATTGCGTGCCATCAGGAAAGAATAGGCCTTGAAGTAAGGCGTGAACCAGCGCAGGAAAGGCCGCAACAGGAAGCTGCCCTGGCTTTCGCCGGCTTCGAGGCTGTCCAGCAGGCGTTGCCAGCGCAGCCGCTGCCGATAGACCCAGTGCGAAATACGTCCATGCCCTTTGGCGAGATGCCCGAATTCGTGTGCCAGCACAGCCCTGAATTGTTCGGGCTTGATGGCCTTCAGCAGTGGCAGCCCGATGATCAGGTAGTTACGGGGCCAACCGAGTATGCCAAGGCGCGGTATCTGCGCGACAGCAGCATTGAAGTCGTCTGTGATCAGCACGTGGTGGAAACGTGGTGCACCGAGCTGTTGGCGCAGCTCATTGATCATCGCAAACAGTTCCGGTGCTTCCCTGGGAAAGATTTCCGTGCCCTCAGGCGGTGGCACGTCCAGCTTCAGTGCTTTCAGCAAGGCCCACAGCAATGGCCCGAGGATCAGCAACACTTTCAGGGCGAGGAACTTGAGTGTGACAATGGACGCGAGTGTGGCAAAAAAAAGAATGCACAACAGGGCGATCAATACCATGACATAGGTATTGCCCAGCAGGGCGAGCAGGATCACCTTGCTGCGGTACAGGGCGGGATTGGCGCGGGCAAGTGGTTCCAGTCTGGCGACCAGAGATTCGAATTCCTGGTTGGTCATGGCAAAACGTCCGTGATGGGTTCTGTTTGGTGTTATCGTCCAGCGACTTCATCATTTTTCAGCAAGGATGGCAATCCCGGCGGAGCCGGGACTGTCTGGTCTCTTGCCAGTGGTCCTTGTGGCAGGGCAGGCAGCTGACTTCCCGGTGTGGTCATAGCCCCAGGTGCGGTAGCCGGCAGTATCAATATGGATCCTGCCTGACGGATAAATACTGAAGCCCATGTTCCAGGCTTCGCCTTCACTGCGCCAGAAATCGCACAGCGCGCTAGCCGTGTCAGCGCTGCCAGAGACCTTGATGTCCAGCGCAAAACTCGTGGCATGCGCGCTGGCTTTTGCACCACCCGCACACGCATTCAGGTCCGGGTTGCGATAGCCGGAATAGACTTCGATATTGCTGCCGACTACGCCGGATGATACGAGGTGTTTCAGCAGGGTTAGCACGGATGCCACCGATTCCCACTGTTGCCTGGGGGGCACGGCGAATGGTTCGGCGTTGCATTGCTGCCAGGATGATGCAGAGCGCAAGAGTTCGTGGATGGGCAAGACGCCGGCAAGATCCCGCTCGGCAAGGTACTGTGTCAGTCCTTCCGCTTCGTCATGGTGTCGCGCATGCCATGCGGCAAAACTGTCCGGGTCATGGCCAGTGATGCTGCAGGAAACAATGGCCAGCAAACTGACCGCCAGTAGTGCAATGCGGTATTTCACGTCACACAGCTCATGCGCAGGGCTCGTACCAACGCTAGCGGGGAGGGTAATTGCCGTCAACGGCAGGCACAAAAAAGCCCGCAAGCGCGGGCTTCATTGCTGCTGCCTGGTAGTGGCAGCGGGAGATGGTGCGGAAGAGCGAACCGAACCCGATAATTAACTTGCTGATATTAAACGATAAAAATTGATTTCGGAAAATCAATTACCGTAAAAAATACCGTAAGTAAGGGGCGCAAGTCTTTTTCTTAACGGGCAATGGCTCTTCAGACCGATATGGACACTACTGGACTGCATGCATTTTGTCCAAAGTTTTTTTGGTTTGTAACCCAATCGTTTCAGCTGTGCTGATGAGGCGATATTGATGCATACGGTCTGAAGGCAAAGCAGTAAAAAATTTCAGATATATATCACTGCAATGACATTTACCTCAACCAAGGAGAATTTTTATGTCATTGCAATGTCCTCTCTGTAAATCGTCTGATCAAGTAATAACTCGCAATTACGGTCGCAAGGCCGGCAGTGCTGTAGGCGCTTTGGCCGGTGCCGCTGCTGGCTATTCCGCTGCGGCTTCCGGTGCCCGTGTCGGTGCTTCCGTCGGTTCCCTGCTAGGTCCTGTGGGTGCCGGTTTGGGGTTAGTGGCCGGTGCAGTTTTCGGCAGGGTACTGGTGGGTAGTGTGATCGGTTCCTCTGCCGGCGGTGCTATTGGCGCTGTCGTGGATGACACCGTGTTCGACAACTATTACTGCCAGCACTGTGAGTTCGAATTCGGCGCTGACCAGTTGCTGCACGATTCTTCCCATCCCTGATCCTCCCGCCTGAGTCCGTCACCGTGCGGTGGCGGGTATTTATTCGCTTTTTCATTCCTTGTCATGGCATCCCTGTGCGACACCTTCCGTCGTGTGGGCAAGCCATGCTGACCATCATCCGGAGAATTTATATGGCACATCTTGTCGAAAATATGGCCTATGTCGGCCAGACCCCCTGGCATGGCCTGGGTAATGCACTCGCTCCCCGTCAATCCATCGATGTCTGGGCAAAACAGGCTGGTATGGACTGGGAGATCCTCGATACCCCCGTCCGTTTTGTGACCAGTAAGACCAACAAGCAGTTCGGTGAAATCCTGTCCTTCGATGACAACAAGGTACTGTACCGTTCGGATACGCATGCCCCGTTGTCCGTGGTCAGCCAGCGGTACCAGGTGGTGCAACCCCGCGAGATCCTGGAGTTCTACCGTGACCTCACCAAGATCTCCGGATTCGAGCTGGAAACTGCGGGTGTGCTGAAGGGCGGCAAGAAGTTCTGGGCACTCGCCAAGACCGGTCAGGATTTTGCACTCAAGGGTAACGATGTCACCAACGGCTACATCCTACTGGCTACCGCCTGTGATGGCACCCTCGCGACAACGGCACAGTTCACCAGTATCCGCGTGGTGTGCAACAACACGCTCGCTGTGGCGCTGGGAGACAACCGTGGTTGTGTGAAAGTGCCCCACAGCACGAAGTTCGATCCACAGGCCGTGAAGCAGCCACTGGGTATCTCGGTGTCCAGCTGGGATGCGTTCATGTACCGCATGAAGGCACTCAGTGAG
Organism: uncultured Cellvibrionales bacterium; assembly: GCA_937864065.1. GTDB lineage: Bacteria > Pseudomonadota > Gammaproteobacteria > Pseudomonadales > UBA7239 > UBA7239. Next base: position 6,405 of record CALMIC010000049.1, read on the forward strand.
C
>CALMIC010000050.1 GCA_937864065.1 uncultured Cellvibrionales bacterium
TTTCCTTAGGCAGTTTCTCGACCAGGATCGAGATGAAGATGATGTTGTAGATACCCAGTACCAGTTCCAGTGCGGTCAGGGTGATGAATGCCATCCAGGCTTGCGGGTCGGTCAACAGGTGCATCATGGCGGAAGCGATTCAGTGATGGGGATGACGGGGGCGGGAATACCCGGTAACTGGATAATTGGTCGGAGTGAGAGGATTCGAACCTCCGGCCCCTGCCTCCCGAAGACAGTGCTCTACCAAGCTGAGCTACACTCCGATTCGCGGCTGCTATCGCGAAAGGCGCGCATTATACCAATGGCTTTCAGGTGGGGGAAGCAGAAAACCGGACCCAAGCGGACCGGGTGACTGTTGATATGTACAGTTGTTGTGGTGTATAAAGATACAGCTGTATATCCAGACAGTCTTGAGGCCAATATGACCCAGCGCAAGATCATTCACTGTGATGCCGATTGTTTCTACGTGGCGGTGGAGGAACGCGATGACCCGAGCTTGCGCGGCCGCCCGGTGGCAGTGGGCGGTGACGAGCGCCGCCGCGGGGTCATTGCCACCTGCAATTACGCTGCACGTGCCTATGGCGTGCACTCAGCCATGCCTACTGCTGTTGCCCGGCGGCTGTGCCCGGAGCTGGTGCTGTTGCCTGGCAACATGGCCAAATACCGGGAGGTGTCACAGCAGATGCAGGCGATATTCCAGCGTTTTACCCCGCTGGTCGAACCCTTGTCGCTGGATGAAGCCTATCTGGATGTCAGTGAGGTGCCGCTCTATAGCGGCAGCGGCACCTATATCGCCGAGGCAATCCGCCAGCAGGTTGCCCGTGAACTGGGCATCACCGTGTCGGCCGGGGTGGCGCCTAACAAGTTCCTCGCCAAGGTGGCGAGCGACTGGATGAAGCCGGACGGGCTTTTCGTGCTGCCGCCGGCGAAGGTGGAAGAGTTTGTCGCAGCCCTGTCCGTTGCCCGTATACCCGGTGTGGGGCCTGTCATGCTGGATAAATTGCGCCGCCACGGGCTGGAGACTTGCGGGCAATTGCAGTCGTTCAGCAAGGAAGACCTGTACCGTGATTTCGGCACCATGGCCGAACGCCTGCACGATTTTGCCCGTGGCGTGGACCACCGGCCTGTGCGGGTCGAGCGCAGCCGCAAGTCGCTCAGCGTCGAGCATACCTATGTCTTTGACCTGCCGGATCGACAGACGGCCCGCGCCCGCCTGCCCGAGTTGTATGACAAGCTGAAACAGCGGCTGGAAAAGCTGGAGTCGCACTACCGGGTGATGTCGCCGTTCATCAAGCTGAAGTTCTGCGATTTCACTGCCACGAGCCTGGAGCGGGGTTCACTGTTCCCCAGCTTGCAGACTTTTGCCGCGTTGCTCGACATGGCCTACCAGCGCGGCCAGAAGCCGGTGCGGCTGATCGGTATCGGCGTCAGCCTGGAAGAGCAGGGTGGCCAGCTCGCGATGTTCTGACCCGGGCTGGCCCTTTGCGGACACTACCGGTATACCGTGCGATCGCAGGGTTTTAATATCTAACACGCTTTGTGATGTCTTTCCCTGCTGCAACGACAGGATGTCTGTTGTCACAGGATCGTTACCTTGTGTTGTTTTAATTGTTCTGCCTGCTCAATTGGTGCCTGTTATTTTCCTGCGAGGTGTTTTATGTTCATGATCGATACGCCCATCCTGCTGGGTATTTGCCTGGTGATCCTGGTCGGCTTGTTGACAGTAGTGTCACTGCTGGGCAACAGCCAGCGTAACCAGGCTGTGCAGAAAGTGAAAAAGTAAGTCTGCTGCCATAAAAAAAGCCCTCCCGCAGAAGATGCCGGAGGGCTTTTTTGTTGGCCGCAGGCCGCCGGTGTTATTTGCCGGCGTCTAGCACCTGGTAATAATCCATCAGGATTTTCGCCACTTCCGGCCGTGAGAACTCCGGCGGTGGGGCAATGCCCTGGCCCAGCATCTGGCGCACCTTGGTGCCGGACAGCGTGATGAAGTCGTCCGGCGTGTGGTCCGGTGCTTCGCGCATCATCACCACGCAGTTCAGTTTCTTCGAGTAGGCAGTGTTGTCGGCGCGGAAAATCTCGATCTGCAGCGCACCGGCCGGTACATGCTCATCGAAGATGGTTTGTGCATCGAATGGGCCATAGTAGTCGCCCACGCCGGCATGGTCGCGGCCGACGATGAGGTAGTTGGCACCCATGTTCTGGCGGAAGATGGCGTGCAACACGGCTTCACGCGGGCCGGCATACAGCATGTCGAAGCCATAGCCGGTGATCATCACGGTGTTGGGCGGGAAGTACAGCTCGACCATCTTGCGGATGCAGGCGTCGCGAACATCGGCCGGGATGTCGCCTTCCTTCAGTTTGCCAAGCAGCATGTGGATAACGATGCCATCCGCACCGAGGCGTTCCTGGGCCATGCGGCACAGTTCTTCGTGCGCGCGGTGCATCGGGTTGCGGGTCTGGAAAGCGACCACTTTTTTCCAGCCGCGCTCGGCGATCTCGTCGCGGATCTGCTGGGCTGTGCGGAAGGTGTCCGGGAATTCCTGCGGGAAGTAGCTGTAATTCAGCACCTGGATCGGGCCGGAAACGAGGAAGCGGCCGGCGCCCAGGAACACGCTGACGCCAGGGTGTTTTTCATCGAGCGTGCCGAAGATTTTCTCGGCCATCAGGCGCACTTGCTGCTCGCTGGCTTCCTCGATGGCAGTGACGTCCATCACGGCCAGCACCGGGTTGCCCTCGACATTCGGGTCGCGCAGGGCAATGCGGCTGGCGCCCTGGATGGCGCTGACGTCTTTCAGCATGTTGACGATCGGCACCGGCCAGAACAGGCCATCGGTGGTGTGGAGTTTCTCGGCCACGGCCAGGCTGTCGGCCAGGTTCATGTAACCGTTGAGCGGGGTGAAATAGCCGGCGGCGAGCATCACGGCGTTGCCGGCGGCAGCGGAACTGACCACCACGGAAGGCAGGGTCTCGGCTTCTGCAGCCAGTGCTGCGCGTGCAGCGGCATCGGCCACATAGAGCGGCTTGAGGGTATCTGCGCCGTGGGGCTTGATCATCGTCGGTCTCCGGTGGGTAGTCAGTGTTGTGAAGCTGGGCATTATAGCGGCCAGCGGTGGCCATGGACGCATAACTGCTACAATCCGCAGCCTTGTTGCAGCGGGAAATTTACGGCATGGCGGAGCGCCTGTCCTCACTGATGAAAGATATTGTCTGGCCGGCACTGGTGGGCGTGGTCGTGGCTGTGCTGTACCTGCAGCAACAGTCGATCGACGAATTGCGGTCCGGGCTGGCGGCGGCCCGTGCCGTGCCTCAAGCCGTGGTGCCAGCCCAGCTGCCGGCCGCAGCGGCCAGTTATGCCGATGCCGTGGAGCGTGCGATGCCAGCGGTAGTCAATATCTATACCCGCAAGGTGGTGCGGCGGGTGCCGTTGGTCGATAACCCCTTGCTGCAACGCTTGCTCGAACGGAACCTGCCGCAGCAGGAGCGGGTGGAAAGCTCGCTCGGTTCCGGCGTGGTGGTCAAGCCGGAAGGCTACGTGCTGACCAACCACCATGTGATTGCCGATGCCGATGAAATCATTGTCAGCCTGCACGACGGGCGCGATGCACCGGCCAAGCTGGTCGGCATCGACCGCGAAACCGACCTGGCGGTGTTGCGCATCAACCTGCCTGACCTGGCCGTGATCAATTTTGGTGACCCGCAGAAGGCGCGTATCGGCGATGTGGTGCTGGCGATCGGCAACCCTTTCGGTGTCGGCCAGACAGTCACGCAAGGCATCATTTCTGCCGCTGCGCGCTACGGTATGGAACTCAGCATCCAGGAGAATTACCTGCAGACCGATGCGGCGATCAACCAGGGCAATTCCGGTGGGGCGCTGGTCGATGCGAACGGCAACCTGCTCGGCATCAACACCGCCATCGAGAGCCCGACTGGGGCATCAGTCGGCATCGGCTATGCGTTGCCGGTCGACACCGCGCGCAAGGTGCTGGATGACATCGTGCAGTTCGGTCAGGTGGTGCGCGGCTGGATCGGCATCGAGTCACAGGGGGTGCCGGAGTACGCGGCGCGCGGCCTGGGGCTCGCCAAGGGCCAGGGGTTGGTCATCCGTAGTATCTACCGCGAGGGGCCGGCTGCTGCGGCAGGGCTCGAGCCCGGCGATATCATCACGCACTTTGGCAACGAACCGGCGATGGCCACCCGGGCGGGTCTGAAGCGCATCGCGCATGCGCAGCCGGGCGAAAAGCTGGAAGTGCGTTACTTGCGCGGCCGCCAGTCAGGGACGGCGGTACTCACGATTGGCGTGCGCCCGGTCCGCTAGCAATCAAGTTCATTTCAGTATTAATGGCAGGCCAGCCGCGACCAGTGTGACGCGATCACAGGCTTGTGCCAGTGCCTGGTGCAGGCGTCCGGCTTCATCCACAAAGCGGCGCGACAAGGGATCGGCTGCCACTATGCCCATCCCCACCTCGTTGCTGACCAGCAGCAGGTCGCCCGGCAGTGATGGCAAGCTTGCCAGCAAGGCTGCGCGTTCACGCTCGAACACCGCATCGCCGGCCAGCAGTACGTTGGTGAGCCACAGCGTCAGGCAGTCCACCAGGATGCAGGTGTTTGCTGTTGCCTGCGCCCGCAAGGTGGCGGCCAGTGCAAC
>CALMIC010000051.1 GCA_937864065.1 uncultured Cellvibrionales bacterium
ACGGTGGCGATGGCGGTTTGCAGCTCTTCTTCGGTATCCCCGGCTGCGGTGATGATCTGGCAGCTGAGGCCGAAACCATCGATCTGCTTGCCAGCCCGTTGCCGCCCGGCCGCCAGCGCCGGCAGGGTGACCTCGCGCAGGGTGGCAGGGCTGTTCAGCGGGTGCACGATGAAGCCGTCACCCACTTCGCCGGCCACTGCCGTCATCGCCGGCCCGACACCAGCGAGGAAGATGGGTGGCAGCGCGTATGGCATCGGATCCGGTTTCAGCAGCGGCGGCATCATGGTGTGGGTGTAGAACTCGCCGGTGAAGGCCAGCTTCTCGCCGTGTTGCCAGCAGGCCCAGATGGCGCGGATCGCCATCACCAGTTCACGCATGCGTGCAGCCGGCTGGCCCCAGGGCATTGAGAAGCGGCGTTCGATGTGGGTCTTGATCTGCGAACCGAGGCCGAGGGTGAAGCGCCCGCCTGAGGCGAGCTGCAGGTCCCACGCCAGCTGCGCCAGCAGCATCGGGCTGCGGGCAAAAGCCACAGCAATGGCCGTGGACAGCTCCAGCTTGTCCGTGGCTGAGGCGGCGGCCAGCAGCGGGAGGAACGGGTCGTGGCGGCCGTCGAAAGTGAAACCGCCGGCGTAGCCGAGTGATTCGAGCGCGCGGGCCTGGCTGGCGCCATCAAGCGGGTTGGTCGTCAGTATGCTGCCGTCGACGCGCATGGCGCGCTCCTTGTGGTTGCCGGTCTGTGCGGCTATTAGGCGTCAGTTTTGCTGTGCAGCAAACGCGGATTTACCCCTAGCCCGGTGAGTGTGTCGAAGATGTGCTTACCTATCGCGCGTGCATCCTGCATGGCCATGACTTCAACCAGCAGTTTGCGCGCATCGCTCATCTGCAACTTGCGGATGACGGATTTGACCTTGGGCAGGTTGTTGGCATTCATCGACAGCACGTCATAGCCCATTGCCATCAGCAACACGGCAGCACCGGGGTCGCCGGCCATTTCACCGCAGACGCTGACTGTCCTGCCCTCGGCATGCACATCCTCGACGATGCGCACCAGTGCTCGCAGCACGGCCGGATGGAAGCTGTCATACAAGCCGGCGACACGCGGGTTGTTGCGATCGACGGCCAGGAGGTACTGGGTGAGGTCGTTGGTGCCGACGGACAGGAAATCGACGCGCCTGGCCAGCTCGCGCGACTGGAACAGCGCTGCCGGCACTTCGATCATCGCGCCGAGTTGCGGCAACTGGATGTTGTAGCCTTCTTCGAGCAACTCGCGCCATGCACGCTGGATCAGGCGCAGAGCCTGCTCCAGTTCCGGCACGCTGGAGATCATCGGCAACATGATGCGCAGATTGTTCAGGTCTTCGCTCGCTTTCAGCATCGCACGCACTTGCACCAGGAAGATTTCCGGGTGGTCGAGCGAGACGCGGATGCCGCGCCAGCCGAGGAACGGGTTGTCCTCGGTGATCGGAAAATAGGGCAGTGACTTGTCACCGCCGATGTCGAGCGTGCGCATGGTGACCGGGCGCGGGGCAAAAGCCGTCAGTTGCTCGCGGTAGGCATTGCGCTGCTCTTCCTCGCTGGGAAATCGGTCGCGCAGCAGAAAGGAGATTTCGGTGCGGTACAGGCCGACGCCTTCTGCGCCGCGGTCCAGCGAGCGCACCACGTCGGTCATCAGGCCAGTGTTGACCCACAGTGGCAGGTGCTTGCCGTCGAGCGTTTCGCTGGGCAGTGGCGTGAGCGCGTGGTATTCACGCGAGAATTGCTGTTCCTCGCGCCAGATTTCCTCGAACTGGTGCACCAGTTCGGCGGAAGGGTTGGTGTAGACGCGGCCGCGGTAGGCATCGAGCACGATATGCCGGCCATCGAGCTGCTGGTACGGCAGGTCGACCGCACCCATCACGGTCGGTATGCCCATCGCGCGGGCGAGGATCGCGACATGCGATGAGCTGGAGCCGCGCACGGAGATCAGGCCGACGAGCCGGTCTTCCGGCACTTCGCCGAGCATCGAGGCCGTGAGTTCCTCGGCGACGAGGATGGTGCTGGCCGGGTAATCGATGCGCTTGGCGCGTTCGTGTTGCTGGTCAAGGGCTGCCAGCACGCGCAGGCCGAGGTCGCGCACGTCCGTCGCACGCTCGCGCAGGTAACTGTCGTCCATGCTCTCGAAGGTGCGCACGTGTTCGAGGATGACCTTGGCCAGTGCCGAGCGCGCCTGCAGGGATTCGCTGACGATGCGGTTGACGATCTCGCCGCCCAGCGCGCTGTCGGTCAGCATGCCGAGGTAGACATCGAACAGGGCGCGTTCTTCCTCGCGCAGGCGATGTTGCAGCTGCTCGGACAGGTCTTGCAGGTCGCGCCGCACACGGCACAGCGCTGCATTGAAATGGCCGAGCTCTGCTTCGATGTCATCCGTCCTGGCCAGCGGCACGCCGTACAGGTCGGCAGCCGGATAGATGACGGCCACCTCGCCGACAGCGACACCTTGTGCCCCGCAAACACCGATGAAACTGGCCTGGGGTGGCCGGTAGCCGTGCAGCGTGACCTGGTCGAGCGAGCCCGTGGCTTCGGCATGCGCGATGACAGCCGCCAGCTGGGCAGACAGCGTGACCAGGAACGATTCTTCCGATTCGTCGAACCGGCGCTCCTCCACCTGCTGCACGACCAGCACACCCAGTACCTTGCCCAGGTGGATGATCGGCGTGCCGAGGAAGGAGCGGAAGCGCTCCTCGCCGGTTTCGGGGAAGTAGCGGTACTGCGGGTGGGATTCGGCGTCGTCGAGGTTGAGCGGCTCCTCGCGGCGGGCAACCAGGCCGACCAGGCCCTCACCGGGTGCCAGGCTGACCCGGCCGACCGACTCGCGGTTGAGGCCCTCGGTGGCCATGAGGATGTAACGCTGGCTGGCGGTGTCCAGCAGGTAGATGGAACAGACCTGCGTGTTCATTTCGGCGCGCACGCGCTCGACGATCAGCCACAGCGCCTGCTCCAGGCTGGCAGCAGCGTTGACCTCCTGTACGACCTTGCGCAGCGCGCTCAACATGGCGCGAACCTAGCCGGCGGAAGACCTGGCACTGAGCGCCAGGTGGTAGGGCGACAGTTCCTTCAGGGCGCTGCGATAGACCTCGCGCTTGAATGGCACGACCCGGTTCAGCGGATACCAGTAGCTGACCCAGCGCCACTGGTCGAATTCCGGTGGTTCATGGCCGTTGTCGAACTTGATCCGGCTTTCCTCGCCCAGCATCTGCAGGAAGAACCACTTCTGCTTCTGGCCGATGCAGACCGGGTTCTGGTGCCGGCGTACCAGCCGGGGTGGCAAACGGTAGCGCAGCCAGCCGCGCGTGCAGCCAAGGATACGGACATCACCCGGTTCCAGTCCGACTTCCTCGTGCAGCTCGCGGAAAAGTGCCTGCTCCGGGTCTTCCTGCGCCTGGATACCGCCCTGGGGGAATTGCCAGGCATCCATGCCGCCGACACGCCGCGCCCACAGCAACTCACCGTGCCGGTTGGCCAGCATGATGCCGACATTGGGGCGGAAACCTTCAGCGTCTACCACGGAAAAACCCTCCATCTGCCGGTCATTGTTCCATAGTTCGCGATATTGGCAAAGCCGGTGCCGCAGGGATGTTACCGCCGTGTCATGGCGTGGCATCTGGTAACAAAAAGTGTGATTTTGGGTAACAGTTTTTGTCACTCCTGTGACGCTGTTCGCAAAAGATTGATTTTAAGTGATTGTTTTATCAGGAAAAGTGATAACTGGCACACAGATTGCGTAGTATACGTACAAGAACAAGAAAGTCGGGTCCCACAACAACAAGTCCAAGGCCTATAGAACAAGAAGAGTGACAGGCAAAACAACAACAACAACAACGCAAACGGCTATAACAATAACAACGGGCCGGAAGACAATAACAGGGCAGTAAGACTGCCACAGGATCACAATGGGAAGGACGGCCGCAAGGCTGAAAGGATAAAAGCCAGGGGGCGTGCCCCCTGGCTTTTTTATTTGGCCTTGTGGAATGGTGCCGTCGGGCTCAGAGGGTGAAGACGATATAGCCGAGGATGCCGAGTACCCCGGCACCGAGTGTCATCGTGATCCAGAACATCGGGCCGAAGTGGTGGTTGCGCACCGGCACCTCGTGGTAGCGGTTGCCGTGCGAGGTGGGCTTGGTGATCCATTCCTTCTGCTGGTATTCCTGGGCCTTCAGCGCCTCGATATTCTGCAAGGTGCTTTCCAGGTTGGCCAGCTTGCGTGCCGCGAGAGGGGGGCTGCCCGCTGTTGCGGCCAGCGGCTGGATGGTCGGGTTGGAAATCTCCGCCGAGGCCGGGCCCTGCACGCGGAAGCTGTAGACATCAAAGCGGATGCGGTCGCCGGCGCGCACCACCTGTTCGCCTTCCACACGGATTTCGTTGACGAAGCTGCCATTGGCAGACTGCAGGTCCTTCAGTACCAGGTGGTCGCCCTTCTTGCGGATCACGGCATGGTTGCGCGACAGGTGGTTGCCGGGAATGACGATATCGCAGTCCTTGCCGCGGCCGATGATCGTGCCGGCATCCTTCAGTTCGAACACTTTGCCGGACAGCCAGCTGCTGTCGGACACCAGGCGCCAGTCAGCAGCAGTGTTGATGGCGGAGCGTTGCGGAGCTGTCGGCACCTGGGTGCTTGCCAGCGGGCTCTCGTCCATTTGGACGATATCGAAGTGGACATTGCCGATCGTGATGATGTCGCCGGCCTTCAGCTCCTTGTACTTGACCTTCTTGCCGTTGACGAAACAGCCGACCCGGCTCTTGTTGTCCTGCAGGAACAGGCGGCCGTCATGCTGGATCAGGCGGGCATGCGTTTCATCGACCGTGCTGGTGTCCAGCACCAGCGTATTGCCGGGCGCACGGCCGAGCGTGCACAGGTTGCCTGTCACGGGAAATAGCGGCTGACTATTGTCCTTGAAGCGAAGCTGGTACATCAGGATCGGGGTCGGTCCGTGTTCGGTCGGATTTGCCGGCGCGCCATGCATGGCCTGCCGTCGCGAATGGGCGATTATAGCGCCCTACCGGCGGCGCGTCATGGCGAAAATGTGACCCGATCGCTGGTAATCCGTGGGATAGAATGGTCACTGACCAAGCCAACCGGACCTGTGATGAACGAGACAAGCCGCCAGGATAGCCGCCCTGTTACCCCGGTCGACTGGGGCAGGGTGGATACCGTGTTGCTGGATATGGACGGTACGTTGCTCGACCTGTGGTTCGATAACCATTTCTGGCAAACCCACTTGCCCCGCCGCTATGCCGAGATCCACGGCCATTCCCCAGCCGAGGCGCTGGCCTACCTCGAGCGCCGCTTTGCCGAGGAGCACGGCAAGCTCAACTGGTATTGCCTCGATTTCTGGCAGCAGGAACTGGGGCTGGACATCGTGGCGCTCAAGCGTGAGGTGAGCCACCTGATTGCCATGCGTCCCCACAGCGCCGCGTTCCTGGAGGCGCTGCGGGCAGCTGGCAAACGGGTCTGGCTGGTGACCAATGCCCACATGGCCAGCCTCAACCTCAAGCTGGAGCACACGCCATTGGCGCAATGGCTCGACCGGATCATCAGCTCGCACCAGCTGGGCGCCGCCAAGGAAACCCAGCCGTTCTGGCGTGCCTTGCAGGCCTTGCATCCGTTCGATCCGGCGCGCACCCTGTTTGTCGACGATACGGAAACTGTGCTGCGTGCGGCGCGCGAGTACGGCATCGGGCAGCTGTTGTGCATCGCCCATCCTGACAGCAGTGCGCCGGTGCGGGTGGTGCGCGATTTCCCGGCAGTCACCGATTTCGACCAGGTGTTGCCGGTGTCATGAGTGAACAGGGCCAGTATGCCGTGCGGATGCGGCTCGACAAGTGGCTGTGGGTGGCCCGTTTTTTCAAGACGCGCAGCCTGGCCAGGCAGGCCATCGAGAAAGGCCAGGTACTGGTGGATGGCCAGCGTCCCAAGGGCAGCCGCGAGATTGCCGCCGGTGATGTGTTGCAGGTGCAGCAGGGTTTTGACCGCAAGACCGTGACGGTGCTGGGGCTGGCAGAGCAGCGCGGCCCGGCCAGTGTGGCGCAGGCACTGTATCGCGAGGATGAGGAGAGTATCCGCTTGCGCGAGGAGAAGGCCGCACAACGTCGCGCGCAGCAACTGTCGGCCCCTGTGTCTGACCATCGGCCAAACAAGCGCGAGCGGCGGCAATGGCAGGCGTTGTCTGACCTGCTCAACGAGTGAGGGAGATGATCATGCGCAACATCTTGCTGGTCTTATGTTGTGGCTTGCTGGCTATTGGCCAGGTGCAGGCGCAGGTTTACAAATGGGTCGATGAAAACGGCAAGCTGCAGTTCAGCGACAAGCCGCCGCCGGAGAAACCGGCGGAAGACATCAGCCAGCAGCTGGAAAAGACCAATGTCGACCATGCCAGTGGCAAGATGGCAACAGCAGCGCCGCCGAAGCGTGACAAGACCGAGGATGAAAAGCAGCTTGAGCAGCGCAAGCGCCAGGAAATCGAGGACCGGATCGGCAAGCAGTGCCGTGCGATGAAAAAAGACATGGATGCCATTGCGCGCGGTGAGCGTGGCATCTTTGTCGATAAGGATGGCAAGGAAGAGCTGGTGCTGGAACGAGACCGGGACAAGAAATTGCAGGAATGGAAAGACGAATATCGCCGCCGCGGCTGTGAACTGATTGTGCCACTGGAGTAACCGGACACCATGTCTGATGTGACAAGAACCGACAGCGCTGTGCGCTTCCTGTTTTCTGCTGCTGCCGTGCGCGGCGTGTGGGTGCACCTGGATGCCAGTTGCCGCAACATGTTTGCCCGCAAGTCCTACAGCGCTGCCGAGCGCATCCTGCTGGGGGAAAGTGTGGCAGCGGCCGTGTTGCTGAGCCGCACGATCAAGTTGCAGGGGCGCCTGGCATTGCAGGCGCGCGGGCAGGGCCTGCTGCGCCTGCTGGTGGCCGAGAGCACACAGGATGCCGGTGTGCGCGGAGTGATTGAGCTGGCGGACAGCATCGCACTGGACAGCATCCCGCCGTTGCAGCAACTGGTGGGCGATGGCTACCTGGCAGTGACTCTGCTGCCAGATGCCGGTGACAGTTACCAGGGGATTGTGCCGCTGGCAGGTGGCCGCTTGCAGGATTGCCTGGCCGACTACTTCGCCCTGTCGGAACAATTGCCCACGGCCTTGTGGCTGGCAGCGGATGGCGAACGGGCGGCCGGATTGATGCTGCAGGCGCTGCCTGGCGATGCGCATGATGCCGAAGTGTGGCATCACCTGCATACGCTGGCGGCAACGCTCACGCAAGCCGAGTTGCTTGGCTTGTCATGCGAGGCACTGTTGCATCGCCTGTTCCACCAGGAGGGCGTGCAGCTGTTTCCGGCGGAAGCGGTGCAGTTCCAGTGCACCTGCAGTGTCGAGCGCTCGCGCAATGCGCTGGCTATCCTCGGTCGCGATGAATTGCAGAAACTGTTTGCCGAGCAGCCGGAGGTGACAATGGATTGCCATTTTTGCGGCGCGAACTACCGCTACACGGCAGATGACCTCGGCGAAATACTCGGTGAGCCGCCCGCCTTGCTGCATTGAAAGGAGAAAAGCCTATGTTGATCCAGCCCGGCAGCCGTTTGCTGATGATCGGTGATTCCATCACGGATTGTGGTCGTGCGCGGCCGGTCGCGGAAGGCAATGAAACCGGCAGCGGCTATGTCAGCCTCGTCAATGCGCTGCTCGCTGCACTGTACCCTTCCCATGGCATTCGCGTATTCAACATGGGCGTCAATGGCAACACCGTGCGCGATCTCAAGGCCCGCTGGCGCAAGGATGTGCTGGAGTTGCAGCCACACTGGCTGTCGGTCTTCATTGGCATCAATGATGTCTGGCGCCAGTTCGACACGCCGTTGCGCACCGAGCAGCATGTGTTGATCGACGAGTACCGGCGCGAACTCGACAGCCTGGTTCGTGCCACCCTACCGCAGCTGCAAGGCCTGGTGCTGATGACGCCGTATTTCCTGGAGCCGAACCGCAGTGACCCGATGCGCGAGGCGATGGATGCCTATGCTGCCGTGGTCCGCGAGCTGGCGGTGCAGCACGGTGCTGTGCTGGTGGATACACAGGCGGCGATGGATGCGCTGCTGGAACACATGCATCCGATGACGCTGTGCTGGGATCGTATCCACCCGAGCCAGACCGGCCACATGGCACTGGCACTGGCGTTCATGCGGGCGCTCGGCGCGGATATCTGAGCAGTTCCTAAACTGCCAGCATTTCCCGCGCATGCGCGCGCGATTGTTTCGAGATTTTTTCGCCGCCGATCATGCGGGCGATCTCGTCGATGCGCTGTTGCCCGTCCAGCGTGCAAAGGGTGGTTTCCATGCGCTGGTCTTTCAGCTGCTTGCTGACCTGCAGGTGATGGTGTGCCTGCGCGGCAACCTGCGCCTGGTGTGTGACGCACAGCACCTGGCCGCGTTCACCGAGCTGGCGCAGCAGCTGGCCGACCACCACCGCCGTGGCGCCGCCGATGCCGACATCGACCTCGTCAAACACCAGCGTGGGGATTTGCGAGGTGCTGGCCGTGACCACCTGGATGGCGAGCGAGATGCGCGACAGCTCGCCGCCGGATGCGACGCGCGACAGGGCGCGTGCCGGCGTGTCGGGCTGGGTGCTGATGAGGAACTCGACCTGCTCGCCGCCGGTGGCATGCAGCAGGCCATCCTCGTGCGGCTGCAGCGCCACCTCGAAACGGCAGTGGGCCATTTTCAGCAAGGCAAGCTGTGCGTTGACCTGCTGTGCCAGCGCACTGGCGGCTTGTTGCCGTTTGCCTGTCAGCGTCTTGGCCAGCTTGCCGTGTTGCGCTTCGATAGTCGCCTGCTGCTGTTGCAGGCGGGCGATGATGCCGTCGCTGTCGCGCAGCGTGGCAAGTTCCGCATGCAGGCGCTCGTGCAGGTCGGGCAAATCGCGCGGCTGCACGCGGTGCTTGCGTGCCAGCTCGTATAGTGCGTTGAGGCGTTCTTCCACATCATGCAGCCGTTCAGGGTCGATACTGACCTGGTCGCGGTAGCGCGCGAGGTCGTGCGCGGCTTCCTCGATCTGGATCAGCGCGCCATTCAGCATCTCGCCGACCTGCGGCAGTGCCTCGGCCAGGGGTGAGCGTGCAAGCAATTGCTGCGCGCTGACCAGCGTCTGCTGCAGGCTGTAGCGTTCGCCTTCCGTGCACAGTTGCAGCAGCTGTTCGCAGCCACTGATCAGCTCGCCGGCATTGGCCAGCTGCTTCTGCTCCGCTTCGAGCGCCGCCAGTTCGTCTGGTTGCGGGGCGACACGGTCGAGCTCATCGACCTGGTACTGCAGCAGTTGCAGCCGTGCGCCGAGGTCATCCTGCGCCCCTTGCAGTGCCTCGATCTGCTGGCGGATCGCCCGCCACTGGCGGTAGCTGTCCTGCAGCGGTTTCAGTACGTCGCTGTGCTGGCCGAAGGCATCGAGCAGGCGGCGGTGCGTTTCCTTCTTCAGCAGTGATTGGTGCTCGTGCTGGCTGTGGATGTCGATCAGCATTTCACCCAGTTCACGCAACTGGGCGAGGGTGGCCGGCTGGCCGTTGATCCAGGCGCGACTGCGGCCTTCGCGCAGTATGCTGCGGCGCAGCAGGCACTGCTGGTCTTCGGGCGGGAAGCCGTGCGCGTCGAGCCAGTCGCGCGCATCGGGGATGTGTTGCAGGTCAAACAGGGCGGCGATGTCGGCGCGGTCGGCACCGCTGGCGATCGCGTCGGCATCGGCCCGGTCGCCGAGGGCGAGGCCCAGCGCATCGAGCAGGATCGATTTGCCGGCGCCGGTCTCGCCGGTGATGGCCGTCATGCCGGGCTGCCAGTCGGCGTCCAGCGCCCTGGCGACGGCATAGTCCCTGACGGTCAGTTGCAGCAGCACGACAAAGCCCTGTGTGGTGGCGATAGTGTTTATTTGTACAGTAGTTGGTGGCGGTGGGCAAGTGGGGGGATGCATGCCCCTACAAACTCGTACAGGTCTCGGGGCGTTCGTCGGCGTTGGTCTCGCAGGTCCAGGCGGCGCCGATGACTGTCGGGTCATCGGGGGCGCGCAGGCGCAACGTCTTGCCAGCGCCAAACTGTGCTGGCAAGTGCGCGACCAGCACGCCACCGGGCTGCAGCATCAGGGTGGCGCCATGGACGGATGGCGCCACTTCCAGCTGCATTTGCTCGAAACTCACGGGCCACTGGCCCTCGTTCAGGTAGTACTCGGTCATCGGAACCTTGATCTGCGCCATGGTCGCCAGGATGGCTGCCAGGCTGCTGCGTCGTTGCCAGCTTTGCGGCAGCCATGACGAGGGGGCCCAGGCCTCGTGGTCGGGTTCGGGCGGAGCCGGGCGGGCGCGGGGCGCCGCTGCGGCGGACCGGGCTGCCTGCTGCAAGGCTGCCTGGAAATCCGGGTTGCCCAGGAGCTGCATCACTGCCTGTTCGAGGGCATGACGGTAGGCCTCATTCAAGGCGCTGTCGTGTTGCAGGCTGCCGCCGCGGCTGCGCGTCTGCCCGCGGAAAAGGCGCTTGCCATCAGTGGCCTGCAGGGTCCAGTCCACTGTGATGTCCACCATGTGCCGTCTGAAGTGGAACGATTCCAGTGCCTGTGGTTCATAGGCCCGGGTGCTCGCCCAGTTGTCAGGGGCGCAGGCATCCAGCTGCAGGCTGGCCAGCTGCAGCTGCAGCAGCGGCCCACCGGTCTGGCGTTGCACGGCCAGTGCCTGGCCGAAGCCGGGCGCCTCTGCGTCATAGTCAAAGCTGGCCAAGGCACGACTGGCGGCCAGCGCCAGTTGTGACGGCTCAGGCGCCAGTGTCCGTTTGCGCTGGCGCAGTTCCGGCCACACGAGTGGACTGATCTTGCGGCACAGCTCGCCGGCCCGCATCGTGCCGATTTCCTGCCGTGTTTCAGCCAACGGCTGCATGGTAAGAATGAGAGGCCGCAACGCCTGTTGCGGCTGGCGCATCAGGGCCTGGCGTTCTGCCAGGGTGTTGGTGGCGGGTTCGGGGGATACGCTGACCGGGGCTGGCGGGTCAGCCGGTAGCTCGACAAGCTCCGCTTGCGCAGGCCCCGCCGCCGGTGAGTCGCTGTAATGGGTGCGGCCCTGTTCATCGACCCATTTGTAGAGCTCAGCCCAGGTGTTGCCGGTGAGCAGGCAAGCCAGCAGCAGTGTGTGGATGGCGCGGTGCATGGTGGTCAGGGTCATCGACTTCGTGATGTGCTATGGTACTGCGTGTCCGGCCGCTGCCGGCATTGACCGGAGTTACCCATGTCCCGCACCGCCCTGCAGAGCATCGCTGCCATATCCGCCGGCTTGTCGAAAGCCTGCGGACCGGTGCCTGCCCGGGTCGCTGCGGCCACGCTCCCTTAACCAGGGGCAGCCGCGCGGCCCGGCAGGGGTTGCGCGGCCCGACGCTGACGCACCTGCCGCTGACCGCCCGGTTGTCCTGTCCGCATTGCGCAGGAGGAATCTGATGAACAATACAGAACAGGCCAGCCCGGCCATCACGATCACCCGCTCCGATTACGAGCGGCTCGACACCCTCATTGCCGGCTTGTCCCATGCCCGGCAGGAAGAGCTGGGTGGGCTGCAAGAGGAGCTGGCGCGCGCCACGCTGGTGGCCGACGATGCGTTGCCGGCCGGCGTGGTGCGCATGAACAGCCTTGTGACGTTCCGCAACGAGGACACGGGCGACACCGTCGTGCGCCGCCTGGTCTACCCCGGCCCGGACACGGCGTTGCCGGATGCCGTATCGATCTTCCACCCGGCGGGCAGTGCGCTGATCGGCCTCGCGGTCGGGCAGCTGATTGACTGGGCACTGCCCGACGGTCGCCATGCGCGGTTGCGTGTGCTGGCGGTGGAGTGACGGGTGTATCGGGTATCCTTGCCGCATCCTGATTGCTGCAAAACACCATGGACGCGACATCGTTACCCGTTGATTCCCCGGTAGAAGCCTTCATTGCCCGCTGGCGCGGCGCAGACGGCTCCGAACTCGCCAACGCCCAGAGTTTTACCCGCGAGCTGTGTGAACTGCTCGGCGTGCCGGTGCCAGACCCGGCACAGGCCGACACGCGCGACAACGCCTATGTGTTCGAGCGCCGCGTGATTTTCAACAATGCGGACGGCAGCACGGCCGAAGGCCGCATCGACTGTTACCGGCGCGGCGCGTTCGTGCTGGAAAACAAGAAGCTGAAGCAGGGCGAGCACACGCAGGGTTTCGGCGTGGCGCTGCTGAAGGCGCACAAGCAGGCCGAGCAGTACGCCCGCGCCTTGCCGGCACACGAAGGCCGCCCGCCGTTCCTGCTGGTGGTAGATGTCGGCAACCTGATCGACATCTACGCCGAGTTCTCGCGCAGCGGTGCCACCTACACGCCGTTCCCCGATCCGCGTTCGCACCGCATCAAGCTCGATGATTTGCGCGAGGAAAAAATCCGCGAGCGGTTGCGCACGATCTGGCTCGATCCGCTGTCGCTCGACCCCACGCGCCAGTCAGCGAAAGTCACGCGCGAGATTGCCGCACAGCTGGCCGGCATTGCCAAGGCGCTGGAGGGTGCACAATACGGCGCCGAGCGTGTGGCCGGATTCCTCACCCGCTGCCTGTTCACGTTCTTTGCCGAGGATGTCGGCCTGCTGCCGAAGCGTGCGTTTACCGAGTTGCTTGAATCGCTCGCCAATGCGCCGCAACAGTTTGTACCGCTGCTCACCGATTTGTGGAAGACGATGGACAGCGGCGGTTTTGCCGTGTCGTTGCGCGCCGATGTGTTGCGCTTCAACGGCAAATTGTTCAAGCAGCAGGATGTGTTGCCGCTGGACCGCGACCAGATTGCGCTGTTGATTGAAGCGGGGCGTAA
>CALMIC010000052.1 GCA_937864065.1 uncultured Cellvibrionales bacterium
GCGTTCCGGAAAGCGCTGGCTGAAGGTGACCATGCCGGAGCCTTCGCGCATCGCCGGCGTGATGCCGACCAGCAGCGGGTCATCGGTGGCCATGTCGCACAGCCAGTCGCCAAAAATGTCCTGGTATTTTTTCGCTTTCGGCTTGTTGTCGACGGCCTGCACTTTCGGCTTGGCCTCGAGCTTGGAGAGCGCGTGGTAACCGATCGGGTCGGCCTCGGCGGGCGCGAAGCCCTTGCCCTTGGTGGTGACGACGTGCAGCAGCTGCGGACCGGGCAGGTCGCGCAGGTTTGCCAGGGTGTGTACGAGGTCGTGCAGGTTGTGGCCGTCGATCGGGCCGATGTAGTTGAAGCCGAGCTCCTCGAACAGGGTGCCGGGCGCCACCATGCCCTTCATGTGTTCTTCGGTGCGCTGCGCCAGCGTGAACGCCGGCGGGATTTTCGACAGAACTTTCTTGCCGCCGCTGCGCACGGAGGTGTACAGCTTGCTGGCCCAGATCTTGGCGAAGTAGGTGGCCAGGCCGCCGACCGGGTGCGAGATGGACATGTTGTTGTCGTTCAGCACCACCAGCATGTCGGTGCCGGCGTGGCCGGCGTGGTTCAGCGCCTCGAAGGCCATACCGGCCGTCATCGCGCCGTCGCCGATCACCGCCACTGCCTTGCGCGCGTTGCCCTGGGCTTTGGCGGCCAGCGCCATGCCGAGTGCGGCCGAGATCGAGGTGCTGGAATGGCCGACGCCGAAGGTGTCGTAGACGCTCTCGCTGCGCTTGGGGAAGCCGGAGAGGCCATGTTGCTGGCGGATGCCCAGCATCTCCTCGCGGCGGCCGGTGAGGATCTTGTGCGGGTAGGTCTGGTGGCCCACGTCCCACACCAGCCGGTCATCCGGCGTGTTGTAGACGTAGTGCAGGGCGATGGTCAGCTCCACCACGCCGAGGCCGGCGCCGAAATGGCCGCCGCTCTGGCCGACGCTGTAGAGCAGGTATTCGCGCAGTTCCGTGGCCAACTCGGGCAGGCGCGCCTCGTCCAGCTCGCGCAGGCGGGCCGGGGTGTCGATGCTGTCCAGCAACGGCGTATGCGGCCGCTGTTGCGGGATCTCGTGAAACATCGTGACCTGGGACGACTGGGGTGACATCGGTGGTACCGGCTACGGCAGACAGGGTGTCATTGTAGCCTTCCGGGAGAGAAGTGTCTTTTTACACATTAGCCAGCAGGCTCTCATAGGGAATATGCAGGCCCTTGTGCAGGCGCTTGATCATCGGGAGGCTCAGCTTGCGCTTTCCATTCAGGATTTCCGAGACGCGACCACGTGAACCGATATAGGGCTCCAGGTCCTTGTTGGTCAGACCCTGTTGTTCCATGCGGAATTTGATGGCTTCAACGGGATCGGAGGGTGGCATCGGATAATGCTTGGCCTCGTAGTGCTCGATCAGCAGTGTAAGGATTTCCAGCTCATCCGCTTCGGATGTTCCCGGTTTGGCGCCCCACAGCTTTTCCAGCCGCAGGAATGCGCGTTGCAAGTCATTATCGTTGTGAATCGGTTCAATATTCATTAGACATTCTCCGCATCGATCCTGTTGTATTCCTGGTGTGTGCCGATAAATTTGATCCAGAGCCACTGCCGCGAATAGTCGATATCCACGACAAGACGGTACTTGTTGCCGCCGATGTTGAATACTGCCCGGCGCCCTTTGAGTATGCTGGCGGTGTGGACGTCCTGCTTCAGGTTTGCAGGGGTGGCCCACTCTGCCTTGCTCACGAATGCATACCATTCAATCAGGGGGCGCTCTGCATCGGCATGCTTTTCCCAGAACTTGCGCAGGGTGCTCCTCGCAATAATTCTCATAATCATCCTTGAACTGTGCTTGATCCCAATATGGGAACATTCTAGGCCGGCTTATGGCATATCGCAAGGTGGCGGGGCGGTGGGAATGGTGTGTTGTTGCGGGGGGGGTGAGGTTTATCATTCATTGAAAATGATAATTCCAACAAAAGAAGGACGCCCGATGCACCGCCGTTGCCGCCAACACCTTGCTCCCTGCCTGCTGCTAGCCGCCGTGCTGCTGCCGCTGGCTGCCCACGCCGCCGACAGCGATGGCGACGGGGTGGATGACAGCATTGATGCGTTTCCCGCGAATGCCGAAGCGACAACGGATACCGATGGGGATGGCAAGCCGGACCAGATCAATCTTGAAGCGCTAACAGTGTTTTATGATTCTTTTGAATCAGGTAGCGCCAATACAGGCGGCTGGGCCAAGACGGGCAGTTGGCATTGGGGAAGTGATGCATCCATCAGCTGCATAATCGGGTATTACTGCATGGTTGTCGATGCCGGTTCCATATTCGGCAGTAGTCTTTCCCGTTCTGTCACGCTTCCTGGATCTGGCATCGTGGCGTTCTATCTGAAAGGCAACTTTACTTCTTCGGCAAAAATGCAGCTGCTGGATGGTTCAACAGTTCTGCGGCAATGGACTGCCAACCAGTGGTATCAATTTGAGAGCGTTCCATTGTCAGCCGGAACCCACACGATAAAATTTCAAGTGCCTTTCGTATCTGGCTATTTATTGGATGCCTGGTTGGATGACGTGAGGGTGTACCGGAATTCGACTCTGACTGAAGACACGGATGATGACAATGACGGTATTCCCGATGCCTTTGACCCTGCGCCGCTGGACTCGAACAGCAAATGGCCGCTGGATGCGCCGTACAAAGGCAGCATCATTCGCGAGACGGTATCGCCGTAGGGGCGCGATTTATCGCGCACTGATTGGCTGCATCGCTTGGCGGGCGTGATGAATCACGCCCCTACACCGCCCATCTTGCAAAATAAGGCGGTTCCTGGTCATCGCCCAGCGCTGTGCGGCGCACGAGATCGAGCGCGATCGCGGCCGTGAGTTGCTGGCAGCGCTTGCGCGGGCCGCCGAGCTGGAAACGCCGCGCGTGAATGTGTGCGGATGTGCCCCAGGCAAGCCACACGGTGCCGACCGGCTTGTCAGCCGTGCCGCCATCCGGCCCTGCCACGCCGGACACCGCCACCGCAATGTCCGCCTCACTGCGTGCCAGCGCGCCACACACCATCTCGCGCACAACGGGCTCACTCACGGCACCGTGATCTGCCAGCGTTTGTTCGCTCACACCCAGCATCCCGCTTTTCATCGCGTTGGAATAGGTGATGAAACCCGCAGTGAAGGCGCGCGAGGAGCCGGGAATTTCCGTCAGCATCGAAGAAATCAATCCGCCGGTGCAGGATTCGGCACAGGCCAGTGTCTTGCCTTGTGCGGCGAGCAGGTCCAGCAGCGCTGCCTGCAGGTTCTGTTCGCCTTCCGCGACGATGTAATCCGCCAGGATCGTTTTCAATTGCGCGAACAGTGGCTGTGCGGCAGCGGCGGCTGATTTACGTACCAGCAGTTTCACTTCCACGGTCGGCATGCCGGCGCGGAAGCCGAGCACCACGCCGTCGGGCCAGGCGGGAATGGCCTTGTCGATCATGTCCTGTGCCTGTGATTCGCCGATGCCGAACAGGTGCAGGCGCAGGATAATTTGCTGTTCGCAGCCGGCAAACTCGCGCGCCAGTTGCGGCACGATGCTGTCGGCCAGTATGCCTTCCAGTTCGCGCGGCACGCCGGGTGTGCACAGCACCAGGCAGTTGTTCAGGCGCAGGCCGAAACCGACTGCACTGCCGACCGGATTGGGCACCAGGAACGCAGTGGATGGCAGCATGGCCTGCTTGCGGTTGGCGGCATTCAGCGCGATTTTCCGTTCGCCACACCATTGTTGGAGATGCGCGAGGGCATCAGCGTTTTCAGCCAGCGTATCGCCGGCGGCCTGCGCCAGCGCATCGGCGGTCAGGTCGTCGCTGGTGGGGCCGAGGCCGCCGTTGACGATCAGCACATCGGCCTCGCGACTGATCGCTTGCAGTTCGCGCACCAGCAGGGCGAGGTCATCGCCGATCGTTACCTTGCGCTGGATGGCGAGGCCGAGAGTGGCGAGTGCATCCGCGATGCGCACCGAGTTGGTGTCGGTGGTGGTGCCGCGCATCAGTTCACTGCCGGTCATCAGAAGCTGGATGTGCATGCGAGTGGCAAGACCCTGTTGTTCGTGGTGGATTCTCGGTAATCCCGCACTGCATTGCGGGAGCTGCCGGCTGGGATTGTCCCACTGTAAAGCTATAGTGGCGAGAGGCAAACAACGAAAAGGAATAGCCATGGCGGTTGCACAATGGGTCCTGCTGCATGACGGCAAGGCGATCACGGCTTCCCTCGACCACCTCGGTGACTGCCTGCTGCTGGCACCGGCTGACCTGCATGCCCTGCTGGGCTGGCAGGTGAAGGAGCAGACACTGTGTCGCGATGATTGCTGCCTGCCGTTGTCTTTCCATCCGCAGCTGATGCAGGGCGACAAGGTGGATCTCGCGGCATTGGCTGCCTTGCAGCAGATGCCGCTGGCGATCGATGAGGATGCCCGCGTGCTGTCCGTGGGCGATTCGGCCGAGGAGCAGCTGGGCGCGTTGCAAACGGCGGCACCGGATTTCGCACTGCCGGACCTGGCGGGCAACGTGCATCGCCTCAGCGATTACCGTGGCCAGAAAATCCTGTTGGTGACCTGGGCCAGCTGGTGCGGTTGCCGCGATGACCTGCCTGTATGGCAAGCGCTCTATGCCGAATACCGCGCGCGCGGTTTTACCGTCATCACGATTGCCCAGGATGCGCAAACCGAAGAGGCACGGCCGTTCATCGAGGCGGCGCAGCCTGAGCACCCGTCCCTGGTGGACAATGACCACATCGTGTCGCGCCGTTACGGCTTCATCAACGTGCCGACCGTGATCTGGATCGACGAGCAGGGCCGCATCGTGCGGCCGCCGCGCGTCGAACACGGCAGCAACAAGTACGCTTTTGTGCACAAGCTCGATTGCGAACCGCATTTGCGTGCGCTGCGCCACTGGATCGAGACCGGTGAAACCGATGTCGCCGCCAGCGACGTGGCGGGGCAGTTGCCACCACCGACCTTCGACGAACAACTCGCACGCGCGGAACATGCGCTGGCCTGGTACCTGTGCCAGCATGGCAAGGCGGATGCGGCGAAGCAGCATTGGCAGCGGGCGATTGCTCTGTCGCCGAATGACTGGACGATCCGGCGCGGCTCGATGCGCCTGCGTGGCGAGGATCCCTTCGGCAACGATTTCTTTCAGGTGTGGGAGGAATGGGAAAAAGCCGGCAAGCCGGATTACATCACGATGGCAAACGAGAGGAAAAACGCATGAGCCGCAAACTGCGCGTGATTCAGTGGTCCACCGGCAATATCGGCACGCATGCCTTGCGGGCCATCATCAACCATCCGGATCTCGAACTGGTGGGGTTGTGGGTGCACGGTGCGGACAAGGTAGGGCGCGATGCCGGTGAGCTGGCCGGTTTGCCGCCGACCGGCATTCTGGCCACGAATGATGCGGATGCACTGCTGGCGCTGGATGCCGATGTGGTGTGTTACTGCTCCGGTGCTGATTCACGCCTGTTCGAGGCTATCGAGGATTTTGTGAAGATCCTGCGCAGCGGCAAGAACATTGTCTCGACTTCGCTGCCGTTCCTCACCCATCCGCCACAAGCGGATAAAAACCTGCGAAAACCGCTGGAAGAGGCGTGTATTGCCGGCAACGCCAGTTGTTTTGTTTCAGGCATCGACCCGGGTTTTGCCAATGACCTGATCCCGCTCACGCTGCTCAGTGTCTGTGAGAAAGTCGAGTCGATCCGTATCGCCGAGATCCTCAACTACGCCACCTACAACCAGCCGCACACGCTGTTCGAGATCATGGGTTTCGGCAAGCCGATGGATGAAGTGCCCATGCTGTTGCTGCCCGGCGCGCTGACCTATGCCTGGGGCGGCGTGATCCAGATGATGGCGGATGCCACCGGCGCGAAGCTGGACGAGATCCGCGAGGTGTGGGAACGCTTGCCGGCACCGCATGACATCACTATCGACCTCGGCACCATCAAGGCCGGCACGGCAGCGGCGTTGCGTTTCGAGTTACAGGGTGTGATCGACGGGCAGGTGAAAATCATCGTCGAGCATGTCACGCGCTTGCACGATGATATGGCGCCCGAGTGGGAGCGCGGCCACGGCAGCGGCAGTTACCGCCTGGAGATCAAGGGTTCACCGAACCTGGCGATGGATTTCCACCTCAGTGGTGCCGATGGCGACCACAACACCGGCGGCCTGCTGGCTTCGGCGATGCGCATCGTGCATGCGATTCCTCAGGTAGTGGCCGCCAGGCCCGGTTTGCTCAGTACGGCCGACCTGATGCTGGTGCAGGGCAGGGGCGTGTTGTGATCACATCCCTGCGTTCTTGATGACAAACTTCACCAGCATCACGATGCTGGTGATGAACACCACGGTAAAAA
>CALMIC010000053.1 GCA_937864065.1 uncultured Cellvibrionales bacterium
TCAAGCGCTACAAGATCACCGACGAGGACTGGCGCAACCGCGAGAAATGGGGCGAGTACGAGCGGGCTGTGCATGACATGGTCGACCGCACCAGCACCGAGCACGCCCCGTGGACACTGGTGGAAGCCGAGGACAAGCGCTACGCACGCATCAAGGTGCTGAAGACGATTGTGGACCGCCTGGAGAAAATGCTGTGACGGGATAACCGGGCACCATGATTGGCGCCCCTACGCCACGCGCTCCACATCCGCCGCGACCACCTTGTACTCCGGGCACATTGTGTCGCCATCACAGACACTGCTGGTGATGTTGTTGACGAGGTGTTCCGGGAAATGGAAGGTGGTGAACAGCACGCCAGGCTTCACTTTCTCCGACACTTCCGCCAGCAGTTCCACCTCGCCGCGATCAGAGAACAGGCGCGCCTTGTCACCGCTGGCAATATTCTTCTTCGCAGCATCCGCCGGATTGATCAGCAGCACGTCCTTGTCGACGATCTCGCCATTCGGCGTACGGCGCGTCATCGTGCCCGCGTTGTAGTGCACCAGGTCGCGACTGGTGGTGAGAATGAACGGGTACTCGGCGCCGTTTTCTTCCAGTTCGGCCGATTCTGCGAAATCGAAATAGTGGAACTTGCCCCTGCCGCGCTTGAAGGTGTCGGTGTGCAGGATTTTCGTGTCAACACCTCCCGGCTGCACTGGCCACTGCAAACCGTTGTCCCCGAGATTTTCCCAGGTAACCCCGGCAAAAAACGGCACGACCCTGGAAATTTCTTCCAGCATCGTGTCCGGCGCATAGGGAGCCTGCGCATAGCCCATGCGGTTCATGATGTCGACCAGGATCTCGCCATCGGTCTTTGTGCCGGCCAGCGGCGGCACGGCGGCCTGCACACGCTGGATACGGCGCTCGCCGTTGGTGAACGTGCCCGATTTCTCGAGGAACGATGCGCCCGGCAGCACGACATGCGCCAGCTTTGCCGTTTCAGTAAGGAAGATTTCCTGCACGACCAGCAACTCGAGCTTCGACAAGGCCGACACGACGTGATGCGTGTTCGGGTCGGTCTGCGCCATGTCCTCGCCCATCACCCACAGCGCCCTCAACTCACCGGCGAGCATCGCATCGTACATTTCGGGAATTTTCTTGCCCTTGCTGGTCGGCGACGGCACGCCATAGGCATTGGCGTAATATTCCTGGAATTCGGGCTTGCTCATGTCGAGGTAGCCGGCACCCTGGTGCGGTTGGCAGCCCATGTCGGCGGCGCCCTGCACATTGTTCTGGCCGCGCAGCGGGTTCACGCCGACACCGGCACGGCCGATGTTGCCGGTCATCATCGCCAGGTTGGTGATCAGCATCACCGTTTTCGCTCCCTGGCTGTGTTCGGTGACACCCAGGCCGTGGAACGACATCGCGTTGTTGGCGCGCGCATAGGCCAACGCCGCCGCCTTGACCATCTCGCGCGGCACGCCAGTGACGGCTTCCATCGCCGCGATATCGAGTGCGCGGATTTTCGACTCGAACTCCGCATAGTTTTCGCAGCGGCTGTCGATGAAATTGCGATCGACCAACCCGGACTCGACAATGTAGTACTGCAGCATGTTCAGCAGCGCGACGTTGGTGCCCGGGCGCAGCTGCAGGTGATGGTCGGCCAGCTCGGCCAGCACGGTCCTGACCGGATCGACCACGATCAGGGTTTTGCCCTTCATCGCCTGCTGTTTGATCTTGGCGCCCGTGACAGGGTGCGCCGAGGTCGGGTTCGCGCCGATCACCAGCATGCAGTCCGTGTACTGCAGGTCGGCGATCGAGTTGGTGGCCGCGCCGGTACCAAAACTCTGCTGCATTCCCCAGGCTGTTGGCGAATGGCAAACACGCGCGCAGCAGTCGATATTGTTCGTGCCGACCACCGCGCGGATGAATTTCTGCATCAGGTAGTTTTCTTCGTTGGTGCAGCGCGCCGACGAGATACCGCCGATCGCATCGGCGCCGTGTTGCGCCTTGATCGCGTCGAATTTAGCAGCGATGTAATCGTAGGCTTCCTCCCAGCTGACCGGCACCAGTTCACCGTCCTTACGGAGCAGCGGCGTGCGCAGGCGATCCGGGTGCTTATAGAAGCCGAAGGCATAGCGGCCTTTCAGGCAGGTGTGGCCCTTGTTCACTTCCGCATCCCACGGCGCGCGGATCGACACGACTTCCTTGCCTTTGACAGACACTTCCAGGTTGCAGCCGACACCGCAGTAGGAGCAGATGGTACGCACGGTCTTGTCAGCGCGGATGGCCTTGGACTGGTAGCGGTCGCTGATCGCGGCTGTCGGACAGGTTTCGGCACAGGCACCGCAGGACACACAGGAGGAATCACCGAACAACAGGTCATTGTCCTTGATGATCTTGCTATTGAAACCACGTCCCTGCATGCCGAGCACGAACTGGCCCTGGACCTCGTCACAGGCACGGATGCAGCGCGCACAGTTGATGCACTTGGACAGGTCCATGCGCATGTAGGCGTGTGAATCGTCTTTCTCGCGCTCAAGGTGGTTCGCGCCGCCTTCCCAGTAGCGCACTGCACGGATGCCGACCCGCGCTGCCACATCCTGCAGCTCGCAATTGCCGTTGACTTCGCACGTGAGGCAATCGAGCGGATGGTCAGTCAATACCAGCTCGACAATATTCTTGCGCAGTTTCTGGATCGATTCGCTCTGCGCAAAGATATGCATGCCCGGCGCGATCGGCGTGTGGCAGGACGCCACCGTGCGCAGCGGGCCGTCCGGCTGCAGCGCCACTTCCACCGAACAGACACGGCAAGCGCCATGCGGCTTCAGGCGCGGGTCATCGCATAAGGTGGGGATGTAATCCTCACCGAGATGGCGCTTGGCAAACTGCAGGATCGTCTCGCCGTGGCGGATCTCGTGCGCCTCGCCATCAATGTATGCCAACGTATTCACTGCTATGTTCATGGCCGTGCCTCGTCTTGCTGTGTCACACGCGAGTCAGTTCATTCTCGTCGGAGTGTGCAAATGTCTTGCCGTAGATATCCAGCGTGGTGATCTCGCGGTATTTCAGCGTATTGCCGTCAACTGTCAGCGCGATGCGGAACGCCTTGGTGCTCGCGTTGTCGCGCAGGAACGGTTGCTGCACCACCCCCCAGTCGGCATCACCCAGTTTCGCCTGCACCTCGAGCGTGGTGGCGGAACCGCTGGTTGCCGCCTTGCCACCAGCCAGCACACACATCGCGCGTGGGATCGTCAGCGAATGGGTCACTTCACCGGTTGCCTTGTCCCAGGTCCAGTAGCCGCACTGGTCATGGAAGACCTTGCGGTCGGACTTGCGACTGACCACCTGGCGGTAGAACAGCACGGCCAGCACCTGGCGGTTGGCATTGGTGGCATCACCCACTGCCTCATAGACTATCGTCTCGTAATACGGGTTCTCTTCCTTCGGCATATCCGGATCCGGCGCAATATCCATGCCCTTGTCGCCTTGCCACTGGCCGACCAGGCCAGCCAGTGGACCGTAGTCGATGCCGTCAATCACTGTACTGCTCATCAATGGCCACTCCGGCAGATCACGGTGGAAAAATAGGGTTCGAGTTCCGCACTGAAATGCTGCAGTGCATTGCGCACCGGCAACGGCAGGCCACCGCCCAGCGCGCAGAGGGAGCCGCTCTGCAAGGTGTCGAGCAGGTCGCCGAGCAGTTGCCGGTCCAGTTTTGCCTCCTGGCGAATGGCGCGCTGCAACATTTCCTTGCCGCGTGTCGAGCCCAGCCGGCAGGGGAAACACTTGCCGCAGGACTCGGTCGCGGTGAAAGCAAACAGGTGCTCCAGATAAGCGATGATCGGGAAATCCTGCGGCACGCAGACGATGCTGCCATGGCCCAGCAGGAACCCGTGCCTGGCAAAGGTTTCGAAATCGACCGTCAGCTCGTCGATTGCCGTCACTGGCACCAGGCCACCGAGCGGCCCGCCGATGTGCAATGCCTTGACCGGCACGCGGAAACCCTGGCCGAGTCCGTCAATGACCTTGCGCAACGGGTAACCCATCGGCACCTCGTACAGGCCCGGCCGGTTGAAGCGGCCGTCGAGGCACAGCAGCTTGGTGCCGGACGATTGCGCGCTGCCGATGGCGGCATAGGCAGCGCCGCCCATGGCCAGGATGGCAGGCACCGCGGCAAAGGTCTCGACATTGTTGAGGATGGTCGGCTTGCGGTACAGGCCTTCCACCGTCGGGAAGGGCGGACGGATATCGACCTCGGGCCGGCGACCCTCGATCGACGCAATCAGTGCCGTCTCCTCGCCGCAGATGTAGGCGCCTGCGCCCTTGATCACCTTGAAGCGGAACGAGAAATCCGTGCCGAGGATTTTCTCGCCGAGCAACTGTTGCTGCTCCAGTGTGGCAATAGCCTGCTGCGTGGCAGCGATGGCCTCCGGGTATTCCGCACGGATGTACAACACGCCATGGCGGGCACCGGCTATGTAACCGGCGACCATCATGCCGAACAGCACGCGCAGTGGCTGCTGTTCCAGCAGGTAACGATCGGAATAGGCACCCGGGTCGCCTTCGTCGGCATTGCAGACAATGTATTTCTCATCGCCCGCCGCGTTCTTGCACGACTCCCATTTAAGCCCCGCAGGAAAACCGGCGCCGCCGCGGCCACGCAATTTCGAGGCCTTCACTTCCTCCAGCAGTTCCCAGGCACCGCTCTGCAATGTGCGCTGCAGCTGCTCGCGCATGTCGCCGAGGCTGTATGGCGCTGTCAGCAGGGCAGGCTCGTCCGCAAGCACAGCGTAATGGTCGCTGGCATGTTGGTCCGCCAGGCTGTCGAGTTGGCTGATCGCCGCGCCGGAATAATTGCGCCCGTCGAGCTGGAAGGCGCTGTTCTCGTGGCAGCGGCCAAGGCAGGTGATATGGCCGACCGCATCGGCGCCGAACTTCGCCACCAGCGCCTGTTGTACCGCCGGCTGGGTACCGGCACAGAGGCAGGCCGAGCCGTTGCAGACAAAGGCCTTCTTGCCGACATGCTCGCCGGAGAGGAAGTCGTAGAACGAATGGCTGCCGCTGACGTTGGCAACACCGATGAGGTATTCCCTGGCCACGGCAGCGAGCTGCTCGCTGTCCGGGACCGTGTGGCTGTCGGCAAACGCCGTGATGCGCTCGAACAGGTTGTTGTCGAGACCCTGGCGACCGGAAAGCTTGCTGACATTCGTGGACATGGCGACCTCGCTGCAACCCCGCCCGCAACAGGGTTTTTCCCCTTCGATAGACCTGCCATTGTAGCGCATGCTTAAATGGAGGCCGTGAATAACGATATCCGATAACAAAAGGCCCTGCCTACCACAACCTGCCCATGCCTGCTGCCGTCATTGCATCGACAACACCCACCCTGTCCGTGGTCATCCCGGTCTATGGTGCGTGGCAAGCTGCGCGTGTGCTCGGGGCGATCCTGCCGCTGGCCCCGCTGGAGATCCTGGTCTGTGATTCGAGCCCGGTGCCGACCCCGCTGCCCGACCTGCCTGGCGTGCGGCTGATCCATTTGCAGCAGCGCGCCTTTCCGGGTGCGGCACGCAATGCCGGCTGGCAAGAGGCGCAGGGCGACTACATCCTGTTTGTCGATGCCGATGTGGTGCTGACGGAAGACGCCCACCATTTCGTGCGCCGCCACATGCAGGCCGGTGCCAACGACATGGCTTTCGGACTCTATGCCGCCGACTGGCCTGACTACAACAGCATCAGCCGCTTTGTAGTCAACATGCAGCGCTACCGTTTCGAACACGAATTCGCCCGCCACCATTTCCGCTACGGCCAGTCATCGCACCTACTGGTCCGCCGCAGCCTCTACAAGCGCGTCGGTTACTTCAACCCGCACCTGCGCATGCACGAGGACAAGGAAATCTGCATCCGCGCGATCAATGCCGGCGTCGACATCAATGTGTACCCGGATTTCCTCGCCGGGCATATCAAGATCTTTTCCTTCCTTGACCTGATGAAGGACCACGGCCACAAGGCCTACCTCGCGCAGGAAGTGCAGCACCACAATCCCGATATCTTCTGCAAGGTGGAAAACCAGCTGGGCGGACGCTTCAAGGCCAGCCTGATCGCCTCGTGCACGCTGCCACCGCTATTGCTGCTGGCGTGGGTCACCGGCCTGCTCGGCACGCAGGCACTGCTGGTGCTGCTGGCACTGGTGTGGCTGTCGCCGGCCTGGCTGGCCCATGAAGTGTTCATGCCTTCTGCCTGGCGCGAGAAAATCACCGGCTTGTGCCTGTGGCCGTGGATGGGCGCCGTGATCTGTGCCGGTGTCGTGCTGGCCGGTGTCCGCACGCACTGGCAAGGCTTCCTGCGCAGCTTGCGCCTGCTGCCGTCACTGGCCGAGGTCGGGAAGCGCGTGCTGTTCCGCAGCGGCTTGCCCGTCAGCATCATCCATTTCGTCACCTCGCGCTGCAACCTGCGCTGCGAACACTGCTTCTACAAGGAAACGCTCGACCTGAAAGACCCCGGCGAGCAGAGCCTGCAGCAATTCGACAAGACCACCCGCGAGATCGGCCCGGTGCTGTGGTATGCGCTCGGCGGCGGTGAACCCTTCCTGCGGAAAGACCTGCCGGACATCCACCGCCTCATCATGCAGAACTGCCAGCCGCTGATGGTCAGCATCCCGACCAACGGCTGGTACACCGACAGGACTTACCTGAAGACCCTGCAGATCCTGCAGCAGATGCAGCGCGGCACGCTGACCATCCAGATTTCGGTGGACGGCCCCGCCGCAATCCACGACGCGATCCGCGGCGAACACTCGTGGCAACACCTGCTGAAAACCTGGGACAAACTGAAGGAACTGCAACGCATCTACCCGCAGCTGTCGCTCGGCATCATCACCGTGGTCACCGAAGCCAACAGCCATGTCTACCCGTCTTTCATCGACGAACTAGTGGACACTTTCATGCCCAACCAGATCAGCGTGAACCTGGTGCGCGACACCGGCAACCTGGACGCGCGGCCATCCGATGCAGCACTGGACGCCTACAAGGCGGCAATCGAACGCTACGAATGGCATATCCGCCACAAGACACTGACCACGTTCAGCTACCTCGGCGGCGCCGTGGTGCGCGCGAAGGAAACCGTGCAGAAGGAACTGATCTACCGCGTGATGCGCTTCAACGAGTTTGTCACGCCCTGCACCGCCGGCGACCTGATCTACGTGATCTGGGAAGACGGCCGGCTCAATGCCTGCGAGATGCTGCCGGATACTGTCGGCAATATCATCGGCGACAAACCGGAAAACGATTTTCGCAATATCGTCAGGAGCGAGAAAGCGAAATCCCTGCGCCGGAAAATCGTCGACGAGAAATGCAAGTGCAGTTATGAATGCGCGATGACCGTCAACACCCTGTTCAGCTGGCCGATTGCCGGCAAATTGTGGTCAAGGGTGCTGAAGGGACAAAAGGCATAATCAATTCGGTGCCGGGGCGCATGCAATACGCCCCTACATGACAATCCGCTGCTCACCGCTGTAACAGTTGAAACCATCCTTTTTCAGGAAGCCGACCAGCGTCATGCCGTGCGTTTGTGCCATCTCGACGGCAAGGCTGCTCGGCGCACCTACAGCGGCCATGAAAGCAATATCAGACACCAGCGCTTTCTGCACCAGTTCAAACCCTGCACGACCACTGACCAGCAACACGTTGCGGCGCAGATCGGTAGCGTTGTTGTAGCGACAG
>CALMIC010000054.1 GCA_937864065.1 uncultured Cellvibrionales bacterium
CCTTGGTGGTTGTCGCACCCGTGGCAATCGTGGTTGCGCCGTCCTCAGCCCCCAGCACTTCATCACCGAGTGTTGCCGCCACCGCAGCATTGCCGCCGCCGATTTCACCCAGAAAATAATCAGCAGAATAATCGACAGGATTGTCGTAACCGTCCGACTGGGTGGCATATTCCAGGGCATATTTCAGCGTCTCGTCGCCAAAACCGTGCTTGCCTGTCAGGCGAACCCCATAAGTGTTGTTCGAGAAACCCCATGTCGCCTTGTTCGAATCGACATAATCCATCAGGTAGGCATAAGTACTGAGCGTAAGGCCGGGAAAGCCCTCGTATTTCGCATTGAACACATGGGTATCGGTTTCATGATCACCCTGGGTCTTGTTCTCTTCACCGAACACGCGATTCACATTGTTGATATTTGCATAGTACAGCGTGGTTTTCGGCAGAGACTTGTTGGTCACAGAAATCGCATCATACGTCTGCTCGTTCTGCCGGAACGCAACCGAACCGATAAACCGTTCGCTATCCAGAACAATGCGCTGCCTGCCGAGCTTGATATTGGTAGCAGGAATACCGGCATAGTTGATCCAAGCCTGGTTGACTTCGGTGCCTTCCGGATCGGTAATACCTGAATAGGATGTCTGGCCGTTTACACCATCGTTATAGTGTTCTTCCGACATCGGGTTGGTAACATCATCCAGCTCCATCCCGACAGTGAATCCCTGGTAAGCACCGGACTCGTAAGTGAGGCGGCTGCGCAAGGTCAGTGCTTCAGCATCTTCCAGTAATGGCGAAGCATCATCTACCCCTTCGTAGCGCAGACGGAAATTCATGTTGAACTTTGCTGTGGTTGTCAGTGCATCCTGTATCGGATCCCAGGCCGACACTTCCGGTGAAATCAATACCGTAGCCATAACAACCGGAACAAAAAACAAATGGCGCTGTATCATGATGGTCATTGGTGAAATCTCCTGTGGATGTAAAACCATCCCAGTAATTGCAACTGCAGTGCCAATTGTTAAAGTTTTGTTAAAAACCAGGTTATTGCACCATTAGATCGCAGTGAAACATTCACAAGTGCACGAAAATAAATTTTCGTTCCAAATCCGTGCGATTTGCAGTGGTTTTTAGATTTTGCATGACGATTTTTCAGCAATAAAAAAGGGCGCCGAAGCGCCCAAGCCATCAAAAGGGTGCAGCATTATGCTGCAGGCCTTTTTTCCCGATGATAGAGAAACTGCATGACCGCTGTGCGGTAATGGTGGTACTCGGGCGAGTCGGACAACGTCAGCCGGTCACGGGGGCGTGGCAGCTGGACATCAAGGATTTCCCCGACTGTCGCCGCCGGCCCATTGGTCATCATCACGATGCGGTCAGACAACAACACCGCCTCATCGACATCGTGTGTCACCATGATGACGGTACTTCCGGTTTCCGCAACGATCCGGATCAGCTCATCCTGCAGGTGGGCACGGGTCAGTGCATCAAGCGCACCAAACGGCTCGTCCATCAACAGCACTTTCGGCTCCATCGCCA
>CALMIC010000055.1 GCA_937864065.1 uncultured Cellvibrionales bacterium
TATTGCCGGGCCCGCCGACGCTGTACCAGACCATTCTCGCTTTCCCGAACCTGAAGGATTTTGATATCAGCAACTTGCGCCTGGCTGTGACGGGTGCTGCCGCTATCCCGGTGTCATTGATCCACCAGATGCGCAACGAACTCGGTTTCAAGACGGTATTGACGGCGTATGGCCTCACCGAGAGCTGCGGCATGGTGACGATGTGCCGCGACGGGGACGATGCTGAAATCATTGCCACCACTTCTGGCCGTGCGATCCCGGATGTGGAAGTGCGCTGTGTGAATGAGGACGGTGTGGAAGTGCCGCACGGCGAGCCTGGCGAGATTGTCGTACGCGGCTACAATGTCATGCAGGGTTACTTCAACAACGATGAGGAAACGGCCAAGACCATCGACAAGGACGGCTGGATGCACACTGGCGACATCGGCGTGATGGATGCCAGCGGTTACCTCAAGATCACTGACCGCATGAAAGACATGTTCATTGTCGGTGGTTTCAACTGCTATCCGGCAGAAATCGAGAACATGCTTGCCACCTGTGACGGTGTTGCACAATCTGCCGTGATCGGCATTCCTGATGAGCGCATGGGCGAGGTGGCCATGGCCTACATCGTGCCCAAGGCCGGCAGCGATATCACCGCAGAAAAAGTCGTTGCATGGTGCAAACAGAATATGGCGAACTACAAGGTGCCACGGCGGGTAGAAATCGTTGATGCCTTCCCCTTGAATGCGACGGGGAAAGTGATGAAATTTGTGTTGCGCGACCGGGCGCTCGGCAAAACAGCATAATTTCCCTTACGACTATCAGATATCCCGCAGTTGCTCGATCTGTCGCTCCAGCATCCTGCGGTGATTATCTGACACAGCACCAACTCGATAAAACATCTGGCCACCGCTGCCTGCAGTCTCGACCAGTTCCAGCTTGTCCTGTGCCTTGAGCCGCTCTGCAAACTCCACGCTACAGGCAAATTGCCCGGAACCGATTTGTTCGCAGACCCAATGGCTGCGCTGCTCGTCCTGTGACCGTTGCAAATTTCGCAGCAGCTCATTGCTACTGGCCGGATGCCAATCCAGCGCCATGGCCCACTGCAAGCTGATGCCCATTTCAGGGTCAACACAATCCCGCAACAAGCCGGCCAGCACATATGCACAACAGGCCGCCTGGAAAGCGGCATCGTCCTGATTG
>CALMIC010000056.1 GCA_937864065.1 uncultured Cellvibrionales bacterium
GATCAGTTCGGTGAGTCCGCAGGCGCCTAGCGTATGACCGATAAACGGTTTCAGTGCACACACTGGCGGCAATGTTGCATGGCCGAAAATACGTAACAGGCCGGCCGATTCCGCCTCATCGTTCAGCAGGCTTGCTGTGCCGTGCGCCTTGATGGCTGTGATATCGCTGTGCGACAGTTTGGCTTCGGCCAGTGCTGCATTGATCACGCCGGCCACCGTCGAGCCGTCGGCATTGGCTGCCGACATGCTGTGGGTATCGCAGAGGTTGGCGCCGCCAAGCAGGCGGAAACTGGCTGCATCCCCGGGCCCGAGTAACAGCGCGCTGGCCGCTTCGCCCAGCACGAGACCGTCGCGGTCACTGTCGAACGGTTTCATCACGGAACGTGTCAACAAACCGAGCCCGTGGAAGCCGAGTGCGGTGATATGGTTGATCACTTCCACGCCGAGTACCAGTGCGTGGCGTATCCGGCCAGCGCGCAACAGGCGGGAGGCATACCACAAGGCATTGGCACTGCTGGTGCAGGCTGTGTTGAAACTGAAATCCGGACCATGGAAACCGAAACGCTGGCGCACTGTCACGCCAAGGTTGCCGAAAGAGGATGAGCCCCCGAGCGGGATGGCATCACCCCTTACCTGCTGTGCCTGCTGGTAGGCGTGTTCGGAGACGGAAATATCGAAAGATGATGAGCCGATAAACAGTGCGATGTTTTTTCTTTCATCGGCAGTCAGTCCTGCTGTGGCGAGCGCCGAATCGATAACAGAATCGATAACGGTGTAAAGGCGCGACCCAATGGCGGTGAGTGGAAAATCGGCGAGCAGTTTGTAGGGTACCTGTTCGTGCAGGGTGCCGATTGCGCAATCGACCGGTTGCGGCACACGGGGCATTTGCCGGAGGCCGTCCAGCTGGGCGGCAATGCCGGTGCCGAGATGGGTGGCTATTCCCGCACCGAGAAAACAGGCGTTGTTGTTCTGCATGCAGGATTTTCAGTCGTGGTCGGCAGCGAGAATGGTGTCGGCCAGCGTGTTGACGGATTGCAGCACACGCCGTGCAGTTGGTCCGCCCTCGATGCTGACGCCATAGCGGTTTTTCACGGCCATCGAGATTTGCAGGGCATCCAGTGAATCGAGTTCCAGTTCGCCGCCGATCAGGATGGCGTCGTCGGCAATGCTGTCCGGTTCGATGTCCTTGTCGCATTCGACAACGATCAGCTGTTTCAGTTGTTGTTTCAGGGTTTCCCGGTCGGTCATGGCGATCCTGTGATTATGGTTGGCGGCGCAGTGACAACGCCATGGCCAGTGCAATGGTGACACAACCGAACAGCAGGAGCGAACCGGCTTCCTGCAGGATGTCGGTGACAGTGCCATTGCGCAGGAACAGGTCGAGGAAGCCTTCCAGTCCCCAGGCCATGGGTGACAGGTCTGCCAGTCGTTGCATGGTTTCCGGCATCACGAAGCGCGGCACCATGATGCCGCCGATAGCGGCGAGCAGGATGTTGCCGACGCCGCCGAGCGTGGTGGCCTGGTCGGTCGTGCGTGCGACAACGGCGATCAGTATGCCGTAGCCCAGTGCGGCGACGCTGAGGCTGGCAGCCATCACGGCGAGACCGGTTAGCGAGTTGCCCGGTGTCAGGCGATCGGCACCGAGCAACGGCATCAGATAGATGCCGACAGCGAGCATCAGCAACACCTGGATCTGGTTGATGAGGAAATACGGCACCAGCTTGCCGATGATCGGCAGGAAAGGCGATACAGGCAGTGTGCGCAGCCGACGCAGTGTGCCTTGTTGCCTTTCGGTGACGAATGTATTCGACAGCGGAACCACGGAAAAAAACACCGCGAACACCAGCCAGGCTGGCACGCTTTGCTGTACCGAGGTCGGTTGCTTGCCGGCCGCACCGTCAGCGCCGGTCTGGCGACCGTAGCTGTAATGCACCTGTACCGGGTTGTCGCCGAATGCATCTTCTTCGATGCGGTCATCCAGCGAGAAATCTCCAGCCATTGCGCGCTTCATTTTCATCTGCTGCAACAGGTTTTCGACCCGTTGCCGGCTGATCGCCTCACCGACTGTGGCGGTAAAGATGGCTTCCGTTTGTGGCGAGGTAGCAGGTGCAACCAGAATGTCTGCCTGCAAAGCCTGTCCCTGTTCGCGCAGTGTCAGCAGGAAGGCGGCTTCATCATGGCGTATCGTTGTTTCAGCCGCCGCGACATCGCTGTCCTGCCACGCAAAAGCTTCACGTTGTTGTAACAATGTGCGCACACGGTGACTGGCATCGTTGTTGGCTTGGTCAGCCAGCAGCGCGACAATTTTCTTGCTGCCATCGCGCAAGGCAAACTGGTCCTGCAATGCGAGTGACATGATAAGGATGAAAGCCATCGGCATCAGGAATAGCAGCAGCAAACCGTGGATATCACGCAGTAGCAGAAGGAGTTCCTTGCGAATAGTGGCGAGCAGTGCCGTCATGTTGTTCAGTCCCGCAGTGCGTGCTGTGTCAGCGACAGGTAAAGGTCTTCCAGTCGTTTGGCATTCTGCAGTTCAGGCGGTGCTGGCAGGTTGGCAGCGCGTGCCAGCACATTGGCCAGTGTGTCATGCAATAGCAGGCGGCCGTGGTCAATGATGGCGAGTGTGTCACAGATAGCCTGGATCTCTTCCATGTAATGCGAGGTGTAGACAATTGTCATGCCTTCGCATTGTAGCTGGCGGATTGATTCGAGGATGAAGTGGCGCGATTGTGCGTCGATACCGACGGTCGGTTCATCGAGGTAGAGTATCTCTGGACGGTTCAGCAAGCCGATGGCCAGGTTAAGCCGCCGGCGGACACCACCCGAACAACTGGCGGCACGTTTGTCGAGCAGTGCGTCGAGGCCGCAGACGCCGACAGCAAAATCGATGCGGTCGCGTTTTGCTATGCCGCGCAGTCCGTAAAACCCGGCAAAGCACTCGAGATTTTCGCGGGCAGTCAGCGCGGGATAGAACGCATA
>CALMIC010000057.1 GCA_937864065.1 uncultured Cellvibrionales bacterium
TCGGTCGGCCGGTTGAAATGCTCTTTCAGGATGCGCGCACTGCCTGACTGCACACCCATCGTGATCGAGATCATGCCGGCATCCTGCAGCATGCGCAGCATCTCCGGGTCATGCGTCGTCGGGTAGGTATAGCACCAGAACGGCAGGCCGATTTCCGCCTTGTAACGCGGCAGGAATTCCTTAAGCCAGCGCGGGTTTACGGTGAACACATCGTCGTAGAACAGGATCGACTTGATGTCGAGATGCTCTTTCGCCCAGTGCAGCTCCTGCAACACGAGGTCAATACTGCGGCGGCGCAGCGAGTTCTTCTTGCCGAACAGGTCCTGGTAACGCGATTCGATGCAGAACGAACACGAGAACGGACAACCGCGCTGCGTCATGATCGGGTATTCCTGCCCGAGGTTGTTCGGGTAGATGCGCGTGCGCTTGCCCTTGAAATTGTTGATATGGACGTAGCGGTCGAGGTTCCAGTCCGGAATGGCGATATCGTCCAGCTTCAGCAACGGCCGGTCCGGGTTGCGCACCACGGTGCCATCCGCTTTTTTCGCCCAGGTACCCTGGATACCGGTGATGTCCTCTCCCGCATCGAGCTTGTTGGCGAGCTCGACAATCACTTCCTCGCCCTCGTTGATGCAGATGAGGTCAGTGAGCTGGATGCAGCGTTCCGGCTCAAGCGTCGGCCCCGGGCCGCCCCAGATGACCGGCACAGTGAAATGCTCCTTGAGTTTCGCCGTAACGATACCGGCCTCGCGGATAATGCCGGAAATCACGCTGAAGCCGATGGCATCAGGCCTGAATGCCTGCAAGTCCTCAACCAGCAGCCGATATTCCTTGTCGGTGAACGGCTTGTAGCAGTTCCAGACTTTTTTCTGCGCATTGGCATCGATGAAAATGCCGGGGTAATCGGTCACTTCATAATTGTCGCGCTCGGTATAGTCGACAATGTGGTGATCCTTGAAATAGATGATGCGCGAATCATGGCCTGCCCGTTGCAGTTCACCCGACAATTGGGCGGGAGCGAGGTTGAGTCCGGTGAAGAGCTTGATCAGGGCGATGCGGGCCATGGAGTGGTTACTGCGTTATTCTGGGCCATTGATTCAATGAAGGTACACCAGCTGCCCGTGCAAAAACAACCATGCACTGGCTGGCGTTATTCCGGTTGGCGGTTTTTGCCGGGCAACAGGCCGCGATAACCGGACTGGAAGTCGGGATACCGGTAATGGAAACCTTCGCGTTGCAGCAGACTGCTGTCACAGCGCTTGCCGGTAGCAGCCTGCCGCTGCCAGTGAATGCCGGCAAGCGGATCCGCCTGTGCCAGCTCGGCAGCAAGCCACTGCCATACCTCGCCAGCCTGCACAGGCCGGGTGTCACTGGCGACATAGCACCGCTGTGGGCGGATACCTGACTGCCAGCGGTCAAGCAGGAATGCCAGCACCCTGGCACAATCATCGGCATGGATGCGGTTGGTCCACTGGGCAGCACCGCCCACATCCACCTTGCCCTCACGCACCAGCCGCAACAGGCGCTCGCGGCCCGGACCGTAGATGCCGGAAAAGCGCACCAGCGTGGCCGGCAACCCAGAATCCAGCACCTGTTGTTCTGCCTCGCACAGCACCCGGCCGGAAAAACCGCTACCGAGTGCCTCGCTGGTCTCGTCAACGGGTTCACCGGCATCCTGGCCATAAACGGACGTACTGGAGACAAACAACACCTTCGGCTGGCCCGCCAGGGCAGACAACAGGTTTCGCGTACCATCAACGTAGACGGCCCGATAGCGCTGCTCCGTGCGCTCGCCCGGGGTCAATGTGATGACGACGTAATCGACATGGCGGCCAGCCAGCGCCTGTGCCACGGCAGCCTCGTCACACAGGTCTGCGGCGATCGGTTCGATGTTGGGAGGCAGGCCCGCAGGCCGACGGCGCAAGCCGCTCAGGCGATAACGGCCCTGCAGGAGATTTGCCATCCGGCAGGCGATATCACCACAGCCGGCCAGCAGGACTTTGGGAAGCTGGCTCAACGGCTGGCCAGGTGTACCGGACCGCGACCAGATTCGATCCAGTCTTTCAGGCGGTTGGCATCACCCACCGGTGACAGCTTGCCATCCGAGTCCAGCATGACCATCACGGCAGGCCGGTTGGCCACCATCGCCATCATGACGAGGCAGCGCCCGGCTTCCTGGGTATAACCGGTCTTGCTGACGCGGATATTCCAGTCACCTGCCTCACCGCGCACCAGCGCATTGCTGTTCTTGTATTGCAATGGCGTGCTGTGCGGGCGCAGGGCGACTTCCCTGCCCGGCGTGGTGGAGAACTCGCGGATCAGGTCGTACTGGCTCGCGGCCTGCACCATCTTGACCAGATCCTCAGCGGTCGAGACATTGCGGGGCGTCAGGCCGGTCGGGTCATAGAATTGTGTGTGCTTCATGCCGAGGCGTGCCGCTTTCTGGTTCATCGCCGCCAGGAAGGCTTTCTGACCACCCGGATAATGGCGCGACAGCGCCGACGAAGCGCGGTTCTCCGACGACATCAGCGCCAGGCGCAACATCTCGTAGCGGGTCAGTCTGGTACCCACCGGCAAACGCGACGTGGTGTTCTTCAGGTAATCAACATCCTCATCGCTGACGGTAATGGTTTCCTGCATCGACGGGTTAGCATCCAGCACCACCATCGCCGTCATCAGCTTCGTGATCGAGGCAATCGAACGGGTCACATCGGCATTCTTCGAAAACAGCGTCTGGCCGGTGCTGGCATCTACAACGATGGCTGCGCTCGAGGCCAGCTGCAAAGGGCCGCTGCCCGAAGCCGGTTTTGCAGCTACAGGCACCGGTTTCGCCACAGGCTTGCTGCTGGCACTGCGGAGGGTTTCCTTGACCGCTGGCTTGCTCGCGACAGCAGCATGGGCGGTCTTGGCTGAAGAGGTCTTGCCGTTGGTGGCAACAATGAGCTTCTGGCCGGGGGCTATTGTGTTCCCTTTCAGGCCATTGAGCTTGCGCAGGGCCTCGACCGAGGTGCCGTGCTTGCTGGCGACGCGCCACAAGGTGTCGTCCTTGCCGACGGTATAGGTCACGGTGCCGGCGAAACCGCTGGCTGCCGCCGACAGCAACAGGCCCGCTGCGAGAACCCGCGCCCGCTGCAACCGCCTTGTCTGATGCCTGATCGTCATGAACATGCCCCCGCCTTCATGAATTCGTCAAACTTTTGTTCAATTTTCATTCTATGCCTAAAACTACTGCGCAAAAAGCACTTTAGCAAGCAAACACAAGCTTTTGATTTGATACAGGACAGTCTTGCGCATTATCCTCGCTGCAAACCACCGGA
>CALMIC010000058.1 GCA_937864065.1 uncultured Cellvibrionales bacterium
CTCGGCCTGCCGGATCGCTTCATCCATCACGGCAAGCACAGTGACCTGCTGGACGAATGCGGCTTGTCGGCAGCGGGAATCGTGGAAGCCGTGCAGCAACGGCTCGCTTGCAGAGGCGATTTGCAAATCGCCCCGGTCAAATGAACCGTCCCACCTGAACAATCAACCCAGCACTTCCGCAAGGATCTGCGCGTGTTTTTCCGCCACGAGCCGCGGACCGTAACTGCTGACCACTTCAGCCGCCGCGCGGCTCGCCAGGCGACCGGCATCGACAAACGAATAGCCGTGCGTGATCGCATAGAGGAACGCACCGGCAAACATGTCACCCGCACCGTTGCTGTCCACCGCCTTGACCGGGTGCGAGGCAATCGTATGCAGCTCACGGCCATCGAACACCAGTGCACCGCGCGCACCGCAGGTGATGGCAAAGGTTTTCGCATAGCGCTTGAGGCCTTCAGCGGCTGCCGCCGTATCGCTGGTACCGGTGAACCCCTGCGCTTCGTGTTCATTGCAGAACAGCAAGTCCACACCGCTGCCGATCATCTCGCGCAGGCCATCGCCGAAGAACTGCACCATGCCGGGATCGGACAATGACAATGCGGTCTTCACGCCGTGCTGCTCCGCCGCTTCACGCAGCTCGATCGCCGCTGCCCGGCCGGTAGGCGACGTAACGAGGTAACCTTCGATATAGGCATATTGCGCCTTCGCAATCGCAGCGTGGTCCAGCGCCTGGCGGCACAGCGTCTCGCTGATGCCGAGGTGCGTCAGCATCGTGCGCTCGGCATCCGGCGTGATCAGCACCAGGCATTTGCCCGTCACGCCGTCGCCCACGTGGTCATACACATTGCAGGCAACTCCGGCGGCATCCATGTCGTTGAGGTAGAAGCTGCCGTTGTCATCCCGCGCCACCTTGCAGGAATAGAACGCCTTCGCGCCGAAATAGCTGGCCGCGATGATCGAGTTGGCTGCGCTGCCGCCACTGGCGCGCTTGGAATGCGTGAGGTGGCCACTGAGGTAATCGACCAGTTCCTGCTGCCGGGCGGCATCCACCAGTGTCATCTGGCCCTTGGTGATGCCAAGCTGTTCGAGGTCGCTGTCGGTGACGTCGATTTCCGTGTCCACCAGCGCCGCGCCGATACCGTAGATGTGGTAGCTCATGTGTGTCTTGTCTCTGCATGCCATGGAAAGGCAGGCATTATCGCTGACAAAAGCCTTGCCAGTCATGGCCGGCTGCGTACACTGCTGCGATGGCCAGACGTCGCTCCCCTTCCCCCGCCCGCAAGAAAACCCCGCCACGCAGCAGCGGCCGCCGCTGGTGGCAGCACCTGCTGGTGTTCGGCCTCAAGTGCCTGCTCGTCATCATCCCGCTCGTGCTGCTCGGCTCGATCTATGTCGATTCGGTGGTGCGCGCCAAGTTCGAGGGCCGCAAGTGGGCGATCCCTGCCAAGGTCTACGCCCGTCCGCTGGAGCTCTATCCCGGCCAGCCGTTCTCGGCCAAGGGCATGACTGACGCGCTGACCGTGCTCGGGTACCAGCCGGCCGAGGCCGCCGGCAAGCCAGGCCAGTACCGCCTGGCAGGCAACCGCGTCGAGCTGAAGACACGCGGTTTCGCCTTTGCCGACCAGCCGGAACCCTCGCGCTGGGTGCGCCTGGAATTTGACGGCAAGGGCATCGCCCGTGTCGTGGATGCCAACGGCAAGGACATCCCGCTGTTGCGGCTGGAACCGCTGATGATCGGCAGCCTGTATCCCGGTGAGCACGAGGATCGCCTGCTGATCCGGCTGGAGGAAATGCCGCCGGTGATGCTCGCGGGCCTGGTGGCCACCGAAGACCGCTATTTCATGGAACACCACGGCATGTCGATCCGCGGCATTGCCCGCGCGATGGTCACCAACGTGATGGCCGGCCAGCTGGTGCAGGGGGGCAGCACCATCACGCAACAGCTGGTGAAGAACTTCTACCTCACGTCGGAGCGCACGCTGTCGCGCAAGGTCCTCGAAGTGTGGATGGCGGTGTTGCTGGAAATGCACTACAGCAAGCGCGAGATCCTCGAAACCTATCTTAACGAGGTCTACCTCGGCCAGGAGGGTGGCCGCGCGATCCACGGCTTTGGCCTGGCCAGCCAGCAGTTCTTCCGCCAGCCGCTCGGCGAACTGAAACTGCACCAGATGGCCCTGCTGATCGGCATGGTCAAAGGCCCATCGTACTACGACCCGTGGCGCAAGCCAGAGCGCGCGAAGGAGCGGCGCCGCGTGGTGCTGGCCACGATGCTCGACCAGGGCATCATCAGCAGCGCCGAATACGAATGGGCCAATGCCCAGCCGCTGGGTGTCGGTGAAGGCAGCAAGGCGCGCATCGGCGTCTATCCCGCTTTCCTCGAACTGGTGCGCCGCCAGCTGAAAACCGACTACAAGGACGAGGACCTGCTGTCGGAGGGCCTGCAAGTATTCACGACGATCGACCCGCAAGTGCAATGGCTCGCCGAGCAGAGCCTCAAGGAAGGTATCGCGAAGCTGGAAAAATCCTACCAGTCGATCGGCGCAGGCATGCTGCAGGGGGCCGTCGTCGTCACCAACCCGGCCAATGGCGAGATCGTTGCGCTGGTCGGCGACCGCTACCCGAAATACCACGGCTTCAACCGCGCGGTCGATGCCCGCCGCCCGGTCGGCTCACTGCTGAAGCCGTTCGTGTTCCTCGCCGCCCTGGAAAGCGGCCGCTACACGCTGGCCACGCAGGTGGAAGACACACCGCTGACCTGGCGCGCCGCCGGCAGCAAGCCGTGGCAGCCGAAAAACTACGACGGCAAGCAACACGGCAATGTCGCGATCTACGATGCGCTCGCGCATTCCTACAACCTCGTCACCGCGCGCGTCGGTTTGCAGGTCGGCGTCAAAAGCCTCATCGACATCGCCCGCCGCGCCGGCGTCCAGGCGCCGCTGGAGGAAGTGCCGTCACTGCTGCTCGGCGCCGGTGGTATGTCGCCGCTGGAAGTGGCAGGCCTGTACCAGTCACTGCCGGCCGACGGCTTCACACTGCCGCTGCGCGCGATCCGCGATGTCTACACTGCCGACGGCAAGCCGCTGAAACGCTATGGCCTGGAGATGCAGCAGGCCTTTGACCCGGCGCACGTGCAACAGATCGCGTGGGCAATGGAAGCCGTGCTGCGCGAAGGCACCGCGCGCGCGGCCTATGAGCGCTTCCCTTTCGGCCTGCACCTCGCCGGCAAGACCGGCACCACCGACGACCAGCGCGACAGCTGGTTCGCCGGATTCTCCGGCAACTACAATGCCGTGGTGTGGGTCGGCCGCGACGACAAC
>CALMIC010000059.1 GCA_937864065.1 uncultured Cellvibrionales bacterium
GAGCCAGCTCGATACCGACGGTGATGGCATCGGCAATGCCTGCGACCTCGATGCCGATAACGACGGCCTGGCCAACACCACCGACAACTGCACGCTGGTGGCCAATCCCGACCAGCTCAATACCGATGGCGATGTCGTCGGGGATGCCTGTGACAATGATGACGATGGTGATGGTGTCGCGGATGTGGTCGATGCGTTTCCGCTGGATGCGGCGGAATCGACCGATACCGACGGCGACGGGACCGGGAACAATGCCGACACTGACGACGACAACGATGGTGTGGCTGATGCGGCTGACAACTGCGCGCTGGTGGTCAATGAAGGCCAGGAGGACCTGGAT
Organism: uncultured Cellvibrionales bacterium; assembly: GCA_937864065.1. GTDB lineage: Bacteria > Pseudomonadota > Gammaproteobacteria > Pseudomonadales > UBA7239 > UBA7239. The sequence goes on from CALMIC010000059.1 coordinate 341, forward strand.
GGCGATGGCAAGGGCAATGCCTGTGACAGCGATGCGGACAACGATGGCGTGGCCAATATCGACGACAACTGCAAGCTGAATGCCAACCCTGACCAGCTGGATACCGATGCTGACAGCTTCGGCAATGCGTGCGATACCGATGACGACAATGACGGTATCCCCGATAACGAGGATGCTTTCCCGCTCGACCCGAATGCCGACACCGACGAGGAGAGCGATGGCGTGGCTGACGCGTCTGACAACTGCATCCATGTCGACAATGCCGACCAGGCCAATGCCGATGGCGACACACAGGGTGATGCCTGTGACCAGTTCCCGAATGACCCGCTGGTACTGCTGCAGCAAGACGGCACGGCGAAGCAGCAATGGGCCGGCAGTGCCGTGGCTGTCGCGGATATGGATGCTGATGGTGTCGTGGACCTGCTGGTCGGTGTGCCGCAGGCGACTGTGCGCGGTGTGCCTGCGCCGCTGAAAAAAGCCGGTGAAATCCGCATCTATTCCGGTGCCGACCGTTCGTTGTTGCGCAGCTTGCCCGGCACGGCTGCGAACCAGCGTTTCGGTACGGCGCTGGCCGTGGTGGCTGAGGAGAATGCCGATGCTGTGCCTGACCTGCTGGTCGGCGAACCCCTGGCCGATGTTGCCGTGGTGACGGCAAAAGGCCTGGCCAAACTGAAAGATGCCGGCCGGGTGGCGCTGTATTCCGGTGCTGACGGGAAGATGATCCGGGTCGTGGCGGAAGGCGCGGTGCGCGGTGACCGCCTCGGCGCTGCTGTGGCTGTGGCCGATGTGGACGGTGATGATGTGGTGGATCTTGTTGTCGGCGTGCCCTACGCCGATGCGGTCGCGAAAGATGCCGGCCAGGTGAAGGTCTTTGATGGCTTCAGCAGCACGCTGCTTTACACGCGCAATGGCGAGCAGGCCGGTGAACATTTCGGTGCTGCCCTGGCAGCGTATGATGGCCTGCTCTATGCAGGTTCACCCGAGTATGACCATGCTGGCCTGAAAGATGCCGGCCGTGTACAACTGTTCAGTGATACCGAGGGTAACAGTGCGGCCCTGCTGGTGTTGAATGGCAGCGCCAAGGCCGATCGCTTGGGAGCTGCCGTCACGGCCGCAGCCGGGTTGTGGGCTGTCGGTGTACCGGGAGCCGATCCCTCGGCGCTGAAAGATGCCGGCAGCGTGCTGTTGCTGGAATCGCTGGACACGACACCCTACGCGGTCTTGCAAGGCACCCAGGCCGGCGGCTTGTATGGCAGTGCACTGGACTGGCAGGCTGATCTTGATGGCGACAGCGTGAATGACCTGGCAATCGGTGCTGTCCGGAATGATTTAACGGTGCCTGCTTACCCCAAACCGTTGCTGACGAAGGATGCTGGCAGGGTGCAGGTCCTGTCGGGTGCTGCATTGCCTTGAACCATTGAACGAGAGGTCGATCATGTCGAGAACACTGCTGCAATCCGTGATGTGTGGTTGGCTGTTGCTTGTGCCGTTAATGGTGTCACCGGTGGTGCACGCGGGGCCGGCCTTCGATGCATTACCGGTGGAGGATGCCACGGCTGGCTTGCGGCAGGCGTTGGCGCAGGGCGCGGAAGTCGCTGTGGCACAACTCGGCAAACCGGGTGGTTACGCCGGGAACCCCCGCGTGCGTATCCCGCTGCCGGCCTCGCTGGAGAAAGGCCGTCCCGTGCTGAGCAGGCTCGGCATGGATCCGCAGATGGAGCAACTGGAACAGACGATGAACAAGGCGGCCGAGGCCGCCGTGCTGGAAGCGAAGCCCGTGCTGGTCAATGCCGTGAAACAGATGTCGGTGGCCGATGCCAAGGCGATCCTCAGTGGCAATGACACAGCAGCGACCGACTACTTCCGTCGCACAACCTCGGAGGACCTGACCGCGCGCTTCCTGCCCATCGTCAAGAAATACACTGACCAGCTGGGCATCACCAAGCAGTACTCGCAGATGGCAAAGCCACTGGCCAGCCTTGGCATGCTGAGCCAGTCGCAGACCAGCCTGGACGGCTATGTGACCCAGAAAGCCCTGGATGGGCTGTTCCTGATGGTGGCGGAGGAGGAGAAAGCGATTCGCCGCGACCCGCTGGGACAGTCTAGTGATGTGCTGAAAAAAGTCTTTGGTGCACTGAAGAAATAACAGCCACCGTCAGGCGTCGCGTTCCATGATCACCATGTAGGCTTCGCGCGTCCATAGCAACAACATGCGGCGGATGTCTTTTTCCATCGTCACCACACGCCAGCCTTTCCTGGCGTGCTTGTTGAGGAAATCGCTGAAATTTTCCGGATCCACTTTCGATGAGCCGAAAAACAGCGAGCCAAGCATGCCTTCCTGGTAAACCACGACCTGATACTCTTTCACCGGTTGCCCCTTTCAGTTGGCGGGATGTTCATACAATGCGTCGAGTGGCAGGCGCCGCCCGCTGCGGTAATCGTCAATCACTTTCAGCACCAGCGGGCTGCGCAGTTCGCCGGCGTAGTGTTTTTGCAGGATAGTCTCGTAATCGAGCCACACGGCTTCGCGGATGCCTTCGTCGAGTGGCGTGGCAAGGAACTCGCGCGCTTCGCCGACAAAGGCAACGCGCAAGTACATGTAGCCATTGCTCGGCGCCAGGTAGCTGTACAGGCCTAGCCAGTGCGTCAGTTCCACGGCCCAGGCCGTTTCCTCGCGGGTTTCGCGCAACGCGCCGGCCAGCAGGCTCTCGCCTTCATCCCAGTGTCCGGCGGGCTGGTTGTAGACCATCTGCTGGCGGAATTCGTCGAATTCATGCACCAGCAGGAACTTGCCGTCGCGTTCGACTACTGTGGCGACGGTGACGTGGGGTGCCCATTCCATCTTTCATGCCCGGAAAATGCTTCGGGCGTCATCGTAGCGGAAATAGCCGTTGCCGGGCAGCTGTATTGGTAAAGCATCAGCCGGTACAGCACGGCGCACACCGTCCAGTCGATCAGTGCTGTCCAGAGATTGTGGGACAGGAAATGCGCGCCTTGCAGCATCCTGCCGGCCGACAACACCGTTCCCAGCCCCAGCGCTGCCAGCAGGGCAATCCTGGCGGCGCGCGGACGTTGGTCGCGCAAGGCAAAGAACAGTGCGAACAATGTGAAACCTGACGAAGCATGGCCGCCGGGCCAGCAGTTGCCGACATGCTCTACCGGAGCCGCACGTGTTTCTGTCAGTGCCGAGTAGGTTTCCGTGCCGCCGTAGCGGGTGAGGTTCCACGGGCACTGCACTTCGGTGATTTTTTTCAGCGGGGTGACCAGACTGCTGGCGAGTACCATCGCGAACAGCACATAAAGCCAGCGCCGGCGCTCGATCCGCACCTGGCTTGGCAAGATGTAACTGCCGAGCAGCACAAGGAGTACTGTGCCAGCCAGTGCGATGACGCCTTGCTTGGCGCGGTCATGCAGGATGTCTTCGAGGAAGAAACTTCTGGCGCCGATGAAACCCTGGCCAGGCACATACAGCAGGTCTTCCAGCGCCAGGTCAATTGCAGAAGGCTCGAAAAGCAACAGCAAGGCCATGACCAGCAACGGCAAGCCCAGTGCCCAGCGCATGTCTAGCCGGCCGTGACTGTCATAGTGCATGGCGGCTCTCCTGCTGTGTGCCCTGTATGCCAGCAATGTGTGCATGCGGGTTCATGGCAGGGGACTGCCAGCCGAGCAGGTGCTGCTTGTAGCCGATGCTGGCGGCTTCGTAATAGGCGATGGTGCGCAGTACAAGCGGATCCTCCAGCGAGGCAGGGGTTTCGATGCTGCTGCCGAGTGCATCCAGGTGTTTGCGGATGCGTAGACCTGGGCTCAGTATCGCGAGGTCCTTGCCGTCAAACAGTCCTAGGTGCTGGTAATTGCCGATCAGTACCCGCGGTGGCAGGTCGCTGACCGGGTGCAGCAGGTCGCGCCCGAAAAAAGACGAGTTGTAGTCGAGGTTGAGCAGGCCCATGATGGTTGGCGCTACATCGATCTGGCTGGCGAGTTGCGATGATTCGCGCGCTGCTACGATCGCCGGTGCATAGATAAATAACGGGATGTGGTAATTGGCAACCGGCAGGTCTTCCTTGCCAGCGCTGCCGGCACAATGGTCAGCAAGGAAGACGAAGATCGTGTCGTTGAACCACGGTTTGCTGCGCGCGGCTGCCAGGAACTGCCCGATCGCGTAATCGGTGTATTTCACCGCGCCTTCGCGCCCCGCACCTGACGGGATGTCGATACGGCCTTCAGGATAGGTGTAAGGCCGGTGGTTCGATGTCGTCATGATGTGCAGGAAGAATGGCTGTTGTTGCCGGTAATCAGCGTCTGCCACCTTGAGCGCCTGGGCGTAGAGGTCTTCATCGGCCATGCCCCAGGCATTCTTGAAGTGGATCTCGCTTTCCGCAACGCTGCTCTGGTCAACGATGCGGTAACCGTTGCCGCTGAAAAAGGCATTCATGTTGTCGAAATAGCCGCGGCCACCGTAGACAAACACACTGTCATAACCTTGTGCGCGCAATTGCTGGCCG
>CALMIC010000060.1 GCA_937864065.1 uncultured Cellvibrionales bacterium
AACCCGTTAACTTTCTGGAGTACACGGAATCTTATGAAGACAAAAATAAAAGCAGCTGCATCAATGGGCGTTGTGCTGCTGGCAGCCACAATGCAGGTACAGGCCAAGGTATCGCAGGCTGAAGCTGACAAACTGGGCACAGAATTGACTCGCATGGGGGCAAATCCGAAAGGCAATGCCGATGGCACTATCCCGCCTTTCACCGGAACCACACTGGGCGTGCCGAAAGGGGTGAACTATAAAGGTACAGGTACCTATTACCCGAACCCGTACCCCGATGAGAAACCGTTGTTTGTCATCGATGGCAAGAACTACGAGAAGTACAAGGCTAACTTGACCGATGGCCAGATTGCCTTGTTCCAGAAATACCCGTCTACCTTCAAGATGAAAATCTACCCCAGCAAGCGTGACGTCCGTTACTCTGACCGCGTGTATGAAAATATCAAGCGCAATGCCGTCACTGCTGAAATCGTCCCATCAGGTAACGGTACTCGCAATGCCTTTGGCGGTTCGCCGTTCCCGATTCCCAAGAATGGCGTTGAAGTGATCTGGAACCACCAGTATTCACCCAACCCATACCTGACTGAAGGTATCGTCGCCAGTGCGGCAGTTTTCAATAACGGCAGCATTTCCATGCGCAAGCAGTTTGAAAGCCGTTATTTTTCAGTGTTCGATCCTGACCTGACCTATGAGACTTTCGATGGCGTTAGCGCCAAGGTACTCGTAGAAGTCACTGATCCACCGCGCGAAAAAGGCAAGGTCACCCTGGTTCACGAATTCATGGACCTGACCGAACTGCCTCGTAACGCATGGCAATACCTGCCTGGTACCCGCCGTGTGCGCCGTGCGCCGACTATTGCTTATGACTTCCCGGATGGACCTGGTGGCCTGCGCACCGTTGATGATGCCCTGGCGTTCATCGGTGCTACTGACCGTTACGACTGGAAACTGGAAAATACCCGTGAGTTGTACATGCCTTACAACAACTACGAGGCGGATTCCCCAGAGCATAAGTACAGCGATATCCTGACCGTGAACCACCCGAACCCGGAGTTCATGCGCTATGAGCTGCACCGCGCATGGGTTGTTGTCGGTACACTGAAAGAAGGTAAGCGCCACATCTATGGCAAGCGTCGCCTGTACATGGAAGAGGACTCATGGGCTGCCTTGTTGGCCGATAACTACGACGGTCAGGGTAGCTTGTGGCGTACGACCATGCGTACCTTTGTCAACGCCTATGACATGCCCGGCATGAGCCCGCGCCAGGAGATCTACCACGACCTGCAGAAAGGCGCCTACCTGCTGAACAACCTCGTCAACGAGGAAGGTGGTATCCAGGCGATTCCGAAGCAGAAGCGTCCTGCTGATTACTACACCCCGGCAAACTTGCGCAAGATCGGCAAGTAAGCCTGTTAGTTTCGCAGGAAACACAAAAAACCAGGGCATGCCCTGGTTTTTTGTTTTAACGGCAAGGTGCCTAAGCGATGGGATCTGTTCGGCATTGTCTGGTAACTGGCGCCAATGGCTTTATCGGGCAGCGCCTTGTCGACTTGTTGCTTGCGCAAGGCTATCAAGTCAGGGCCGTGTGCCGCCGGCAACCAGTAACTATTCCCCGGGCTGTAGAAGTTATCAGCGCAGATCTCCATTCCGCTGCGCTCTGCCTTGACAGTCTGCTGGAGGGTATCGATACCGTCTTCCATCTTGCCAATACTGCCCATGTTTCTGCCTTCGCCGGCTGCTACCAGGCCGATGCCGAAGCAACGGCCCGGCTGGCAGCCGCGGCAAGCAGGGCAGGAGTGCAACGCCTGGTGTTTGCCAGTTCCACCAAGGCAATGGCAGATCAGGGAAATATAGTGGCAGATGAGAGTTTCCTCGCATGGCCCTTGGAACAGCAGGATCCCTATGGTTACTGGAAACGTATGGCGGAAGAGCGCCTGCTGGCCGGTTCCGTTGACCTGCCTCATGTGGCTATCCTGCGGCCGGTGCTGGTTTACGGCCCGGGTGTAAAGGGCAACCTGCGCTGGATGATCAATGCGGTGCGCCGTGGATGGTTCCCGGCCTTGCCCGGTACAGGCGCAACAAGATCGATGGTCTCTGTGGGTGATGTCGCCCGTGCATTGCTGTTATTGGCCATGCACCCGTCTGCCAATCGCCAAGTGTTTATCGCAGAAGATGGCCAGGCTTACTCTGCTGCAGACCTGCAGGCTGCAATAAGGCTTGCATTTGGCCGACCGCCTCCGGCTTTCCGCTGGCCGGCCTGGTCGTTTCGACTGGCAGGCCGGGTGGGCGATGCTGCGCGCCTGTTGTGGCCGTCCTGCCCATTGTGCAGTGCTGCGGTTCACAGCTTGCTGGATCCTGCGACCTATTCCGCTGACAGGTTGCGGGGACTGGGATGGGAAGCGACATCAACCTTCTTCAAGGATTTGCCCGGAATATTGGCTGCTTGCCAGGGGCGGGATGAATGATAGGCGCGGGTGCTATCACTGCTTTCCTGGCTTCGCTCCTGTTGTGCAGGGTGATCAGCAGGCGTGCAGGTGCCCGCTGGCTCGACCAGCCCGGCGATCGCTCGTTGCACTCGGTGCCGGTGCCGCGACTCGGCGGCCTGGCCTTGTGGTGTGGCTTTGCGATTGGCGGACTGTTGTGCTCAGCAGTGCTGGTCGAAGTGCTCGACCTGTACTGGCTGGCCGCTGGGGCATTGCTGTGGCTGGTATCCCTGGCCGATGACCGCGGAGCTATAGCGGTACGCTGGCGCTTGCTGGTGCAATTGGCAGCCGCCATGCTGGTCCTGCAGGGAACGGGCCTCTTGCCGGGTGAACCAGCGTCAGCGTGGTTCTGGTTGCCTGTCTCGGTTTTCCTCGTGCTCTGGTCCATCAACCTGTACAACTTCATGGATGGCATGGACGGCCTGGCAGCCTGTATGGCGATAGTAGGGTTTGCAGCACTCGGGATTCTCGGCTGGCAGCAGGGTAATCATGGCTTTGCTGTGCTGTGCCTGCTGCTGGTGATGTCGGCCGCCGGGTTTCTCTGCGTCAACTTTCCCCCGGCAAGGATTTTCATGGGAGACAGCGGCTCAACCGGGTTGGGGTTCGCGATGGCGACCGTCAGCCTGAAAGGCTTCAGTGATGTCTTATATCCCTGGTGGGTGCCGGTACTGGTGTTTTCACCCTTCTGGTTGGATGCGAGCCTGACACTACTGCGCCGACTTTGCCGGGGAGAGAAGGTCTGGCTCCCCCACAGGCAGCATCTCTACCAGCGCTGGGTCATGGCTGGTTGCAGCCACCGCCAGGTACTTGCTGCCTATCTGCTGGTCATGCTGGCGTGTGCCGCAAGTGTGCTGGTTTGGCAAGCTGGAGCTGGTCGTTATAATGAAAAGGGATTCTTGTATTGCTGGTTAGGGTTTTATCTGGTTGTCCTTGTCGGCAGTGAATGGCGGCTGAAGGGGCGGATTGGCAAATCTGGCGGGATGTGAAGTGCAGAAACCGATTTCGATAGGCAGGTTTTTACGCCAGTACCATAAGCAGGTCATTATGGTGGGCGTGGACTTTGTCCTGCTCAGTACAGCATTGCTGTTCGCCCTGTGGGCCCGGCTCGGAGAAGTCTGGTTCCCCGATAGCCCGAGCCATTATGTGGTGTTGGCCGTGTGCATGGTGCTGACGCTTTTTGGCTTTGGCCGCCTGGGCTTGTACCGCTCGATTATCCGTTACATGGGCCAGCAGGCCATCTTTGCCGTCATGCAAGGCGTGCTGTTGTCTGCTGTCATCATCGCTGTTGCATCATTCATGGCCAATGAATTCATGCCGCGGTCAGTGCCGGTCATCTACTGGTGTTTTGCTTACGTTTTTATCGGGGGTTCCAGGATTGCCATCCGCGCCTATTACCACAAGGGCGTACAGATCCATAAGGAACGTGTTGCGATCTACGGTGCCGGTACATCGGGCCTCCAGGTATACAAGGCCTTGTTGCACGGCAAGGACTACAAGCCCATCCTGTTTCTCGATGACAATACTGCCAAGCAGGGAATGATCCTTGACGGTTTGCCGGTGCATGCCACAGGCAATATACCTCGTCTGCTCGAACGGCACGGCATCACCAAGGTATTGTTGGCCATGCCTTCGATATCACTGCAACGCCGCCGTGAGATCATGCAGGAACTTGCAGCTGATGGCGTCAGCGTGCAAATGGTTCCGGGGATCGAGGAGTTGCTCGATAGTTCATTGCGCACTAATGATGTCAGTCGTGTCTACGATAATATCCTCGGCCGTGCCATCGTGGCGCCTGAGGAGCGCTTGCTGCAGCAATGCATCCGAGACCGCGTTGTCATGGTCACGGGGGCTGCCGGTTCGATTGGCAGTGAGCTTTGCCGCCAGATCCTGCTGAATAGGCCACGGATGTTGTTGCTGGTCGATATCAATGAGTACGGCCTCTATCGGATGGAGCAGGAATTGCAGCAGGCTGAGGTTCTTGAGCAGCTTGAGGCAGTCAAAATCATTCCCCTGTTGGGTAATGTCGCGGATCTGGGCAGGATGTCCAGCATCATCCGCAGCTTTGCTGTGCAGACTATCTACCATGCCGCTGCCTACAAGCATGTGCCCATCGTCGAGAACAACATGATCGAAGGGGTGCGCAACAATGTGTTGGGTACATGGGCACTGGTGCGGGCCGCAGCGGACAGCTCGGTTGAAACCTTCGTGCTCATTTCCACCGACAAGGCGGTACGGCCGGTCAGTATCATGGGCGCCAGCAAACGCTGTGCCGAACTGATTTGCCAGGCGTATGCCCGTGCAGGTACCTCCACGCGTTTTTGCATGGTCCGCTTCGGTAATGTGCTGGGTTCTTCCGGTTCAGTGGTGCCGCGTTTCTTTGACCAGATCAATGCCGGTGGGCCGGTTACTGTCACTCATCCCGAAGTGACACGCTATTTCATGACGATTCCGGAGGCTGCGCAGCTGGTGTTGCAGGCGGGCAGTATGGGGCAGGGAGGTGAAGTATTCGTGCTGGACATGGGCAAGCCGGTTCGCATCATGGATCTGGCGCAGCGCATGATTGCCTTGCTCGGCCATACCGTGCGCAATGACGAAAACCCGGATGGTGATATCGAGATCAGGATTACCGGCTTGCGCCCTGGTGAAAAACTGTACGAGGAGCTGATCCTTGGCGAAAAGATCACCGGCACCGGGCATCCGATGATCATGCGTGCTGATGAAAGTTACATCGAGCTGCCTAACCTGGTGTCCTGCCTCGACAAGATGCAGCAGGCCTGTGACCAGGGTGATTGCCTGACGATCAAGAACCTGCTGTCTGCCGTGGTGACTGAATTTACCGAGATCCCCTTGAATGACCTGGTCTGGTTGCAGACCCATGAACCCATTGACAGCCAGTCATCCGCGCAGGAAACCGTGCCGGCGAATGTCACGCCGCTGCTGCGCAAGAGCGACCGCAAGGCCGATCGCCCGTCCTGAATCAGTTGCCGCGCTCTTCGGGATCCAGTGTTTTCCATTCCCTGAGGTATTGTCCCGCCCGTGCGACCTGGCCTGACTGGCGTGCGATGTCGATGCGCGCGATGTGGACGTTGCGGTCATAGCGGGGCATTGCTGCGGCTTTGTCGAGGACGGCCAGTGCCTCGTCTGTCTTGCCGAGCTGTTGCAAGCCCAATGCATATATGTAGCTGAAATGCGGATTCTGGGAATGACTCGCCGCCTGTTGCAGGTATGGAAGCGCATTGTTGGTCTGTCCGGCGCGCACCAACCACAGGGCGTAGGCCAGCTGCAGGTCACTGTTTTCTGGGTTTTGCTGCAAGGAAGCCTGCAAGACTTTTGCCCCTTCAGCATCCCTGCTGGTTGCCCGGTAGACATCTGCCAGGTTGATTGATGCTGGAATGAAATAGGGCTCTTTGCGGATCGCGTCCTGGAGAAAGCCTTCGGCTTCCTCCCAGCGGTTTTCCTGGATGGCGACGGAAGCCAGATTGGTCAGGGCGGCAGCCCTGTCGGCATTAATCATCTGGCTGTCGATGTATTCCTGGCGCGCACTGGCGAAGTCCCGATCCCCGGCAACCAGAGGATTGCCGGCGAGCAGGCGGGCAGCTTCGATACGTATCGCGCGCTGTTCGTCGCGCAACAGCGGCAACAGGATGCGGCGCTCTTGCGGTGGCAGGGAGTCAGCAGCTCGCAACGCGCCGAGGCGAACCAGTGCGTCAGCATTGCCCAGCTCGCCAGCTATGATCTGGCGGTAATCGCGGGCGGGGAAGTTGGGCAATAACATAATCGCAGTGGCGCGCACGATCGCAGGTTGTTGCTGGTTGCGGATCAGGTTTACCAGGTCGCTGTATGCTGCCGGTTTTGCTTGTCTCGCACTTGCCAGGATCTGGCCATAATGTGGCTTGCGCCAGCTTTTGCCGTGATGCTGGTCCAGGACATTGCTTGCCCATTCGGCAGTCTGGCTGGTGTGGCATTGGTTGCAGGCGTTCGGTGTACCGATCCCGGTAGTCAGGTCGGGGCGGGGCACGCGCAGGCTGTGGTCACGCCGCGCATCGACAGTCATGTAGGTTTTTGTTGGCATATGGCAGTCGACACAGAAACTTCCCGGCTGGCCAGGTGTATGCATGCTGTGCTGAGGGGTATCGAAGCTGTTGTCGTGGCACTGCAGGCAAAGGCCGTTGCCGGCGACTTTCGGCTTGCCACTGTGCGGATTGTGGCAGTTGCTGCATGTCACACCTGCAATGGCCATCTTGCTCTGCATGAAAGAGCCGTATTCATAGACCTCGTCGTCGATCTGCCCATCGGCATGATAGAGGCCCTCTTCCAGCAGTGACGGCAGGAAGGCATCCAGGAAATGATGTTCATGATTGCTCGCGTGTATCCGGCTGCGGCGCGCATGGCATTGGGCGCATTGCTCGATCTGGCTGCTGTCGGCAGCCTGCTGGCGTTTTGCCGGCGTCTGTGCTGTCTGGTGTTGCCATAGCGACAGCGAACCATCGGTCAGGTTGATGTCCCAGCCCTTGTTGCCGAATCCGCCCTTGTTGCTGCTGCGTGCCCATTCGATATGGCGCGAACCGGGCCCGTGGCACGATTCGCAGCCGACGCCGGTTTCCTGCCAGCTTGAATGGAAGCTGTTTGTATTCGCGTTATAGCTTTTTGCGAAATTGGTGGTATGGCATTCAATGCACATGTGGTTGGCATTGTGTGATGGCGAGCGCCAGTGGAGGGCATCATCCGGTGTGATCTTTTCCTGTTCATAAAGGTGATACCAGCGCTGTCCGCCAGCTTCCTTTGCCCTTGCATCCCACGCGAACGGCAGGTTTTGCCAGCGGCCGTCGGGCAGGGCCGTGAGGTATTGCTGCAAGGGGAAATGGCCGAAGGTGTACTGTAACTCCAGGGTGGCAGCAGAGCCGGATTGCTGGTCTGTGCTGACCAGGTAGCGTCCGTTATCCATGCTGAATCCGGTTTGCTGGCCATGATGTTCGAGGGATTGCTGGTCGAAGTGACCTGCCACGTCCTTCGGGTTCATTGTCTTCATGGCCCGGTAGTGGTCCGAGTGCAACCAGTCCTGGTGTTGTGCGACATGGCATAACTGGCATTGCTCGCTACCCACATAGTTGGCTTCTCGCTGGATAGGTGCCATCACGCCGGCGTCGGTAGTGGTTGCCATGCTGGCCCCGGCATCTGGCTGGGCGGGGGCCGGCATAGCCTGCTTTTCACAGCCTGTTGCAAGGATGATGAGCAGGAGGAGGGTGGCAATTCTGGTCATGGTTGGCAGGCGCGTCACAGGTAGTCTTGCATTATGCCCCATGCTAGGATTCGCCACCTTCGCTACTGGGCTGCTTTTCAATGTCCTCAACAGCCGGCAATAATTCCATGCGCTCCCTGGCACTCGCCGCCCTCGGTGTCGTGTATGGCGATATCGGCACCAGCCCCCTCTACACCTTGCGTGAATGTTTCGCTGGTCACCACCCTATGCCGCTGACTGCTGACAACGTGCTGGGTGTGCTCTCACTGATATTCTGGGCACTGATCATTGTGGTGACCCTGAAGTATGTGTTCTTCATCATGCGGGCGGATAACCACGGCGAGGGCGGTATCCTCGCGCTATTGGCGCTGTCCCGCAGTACAGGGGTTCGGAGTGAGTTCCTCAAGGGCGCCCTTGCGCTTACCGGCATTTTCGGCGCCAGCCTGTTCTATGGTGACGGGATCATTACGCCGGCAATTTCGGTGCTATCTGCTGTCGAAGGGCTTGAAGTGGCAGCGCCTGCCTTCCACAACTGGACCATTCCCATCGCCATCTCCATCCTGGTCTGCCTGTTCATGTTCCAGCGCAAGGGTACGGCTAGTGTCGGCGCCCTGTTTGGTCCGGTCATGTTGCTGTGGTTCAGCACTCTGGCGGTACTGGGTGCTTACAACGTCTTGTTACATCCCAGCGTGCTGATGGCGCTGAACCCGATGTACGCCCTGACATTCTTCCAGCAGAACGGGCTCGGTAGCCTGCTGGTCTTTGGCGCCGTGGTGCTGGCCGTGACCGGCGGTGAAGCGTTGTATGCCGATATGGGACATTTTGGTCGCAAACCGATCCAGGTGGCTTGGCTGGGCATGGTCTTGCCGGCTCTGGTACTCAACTACTATGGACAGGGCGCCTTGCTGCTCGACAATCCCGAGGCGATCAATAACCCGTTTTACCGGCTGGCACCTGAATGGTTCCTCTGGCCGCTACTTTTGCTTGCTACTTGTGCCACGGTCATTGCCTCCCAGGCAGTGATCTCCGGCGTTTTCTCCGTCACCCGGCAGGCGGTACAGATGGGATTCTGGCCGCGCATGCGCATCTCCCACACTTCATCCAAGGAAATTGGCCAGATCTATATCCCCCAGATGAACTGGTTGATCATGGTGGCGGTCATCCTGTTGATACTGGAATTCCGTACCTCCAGCAACATCGCTTCTGCCTATGGCATTGCCGTCACGACAGCCATGATGGTGGACACCTTGCTGGCCTGTTTTGTGGCATATCGCCTGTGGCGCTGGCCACTGCCGGTGACCCTGTTGGTAGGTGTCGCATTTTTCACTGTTGATGCGCTGTTCCTGGGGCCCAATATCCTGAAGATCCCTGATGGTGGTTGGTTCC
>CALMIC010000061.1 GCA_937864065.1 uncultured Cellvibrionales bacterium
TCATGAGAGAAGCCGTCATCGTCTCCACCGCCCGCACCGGCCTGGCCAAATCCTTCCGCGGCGGTTTCAACGAAACCGAAGCCCCGGCCATGGCCGGCCACGTGGTGCGCGCTGCCGTCGCGCGCGCCGGCATTGATCCCGCCTCGGTGGAAGATGTGCTGTTTGGCGCCGCTGCGCAGCAGGGCACGCAGGCTTACTGCCTCGGCCGCCTCGCCGCGATTGCTGGCGGCCTGCCGGAAACCGTCGCCGGTATGGCGATGGAGCGCCAGTGTGCATCAGGCCTGATGACAATCGCCACGGCTGCCAAGGCCATCATGTGCAACGAGATCGACATCGCCGTTGCCGGCGGCGTCGAATCCATCTCGTTGACGCAGAACAAGCACAAGAACACCTTCCGTGCGCAATCGGAAGCGGTGAAGGCACTCGACCCCGCCGCCTACATCCCGATGATTGAAACCGCTGAAGTAGTCGCCGAGCGCTACAAGATTTCACGCGAGGCGCAGGATGAATATTCCTACCTGAGCCAGATGCGCACGGCGAACGCGCAGAAGAACGGCATCTTCAACGATGAAATCGTGCCAATGACCACCACCATGTCGGTGTTCAACAAAGAAACGAAAGAAACCACTTTCAAGGAAACCGTGGTCGACCGCGATGACTGCAACCGCCCGGAGACCACGCTTGAAGGGCTCGCCAAGCTGGAACCGGTGTGGAAAGACGGCCAGTGGGTGAAGGAAGGCAAGTACGTCACTGCCGGCAACTCATCACAGCTGTCTGACGGCGCTTCCGCCTGCGTGCTGATGGACAGTGTGCTCGCCTCGAAAAAAGGCCTGCAACCGCTCGGCGCCTATCGCGGCATTGCTGTCGCTGGCTGCAAATCCGACGAGATGGGCATAGGCCCGGTATTCGCGGTGCCGAAACTGCTCGCGCGCCATGGCCTGAAGGTGGGCGACATCGGCCTGTGGGAACTGAACGAGGCGTTTGCCTCGCAAGTGATCTACTGCCGCGACACGCTCGGTATCCCGAACGACATCATGAACGTCAATGGTGGCGCGATTTCCATCGGCCACCCGTTCGGCATGAGTGGCGCACGCATGGTCGGCCACGCACTGCTGGAAGGCAAACGCCGCGGCGTGAAGTACGTTGTCGTCACGATGTGTATTGGCGGCGGCCAGGGTGCAGCCGGCCTGTTCGAAGTGTACTGAGCCGGCCCTATCCCTATCCAGCCAACCGACCGAGGCTGCACGCATGCAACTGAACAGCGCTGAAGAGCTGATTGCCGACATCCGCGCCGGCAAGATGGTCATCCTGATGGATGACGAGGACCGCGAGAACGAAGGCGACATCATCATGGCTGCCGAGCACTGCGGTGCCGAGCACATCAACTTCATGGCCAAGCATGCGCGCGGCCTCATCTGTATGCCGATGTCGCGTGAACGCTGCGAACGCCTCGGCCTCGGGCTGATGGTGCAACAGAATGCGTCCGGCTTCGGCACCAAGTTCACCGTGTCGATTGAGGCCGCTACCGGCGTCACCACCGGTATTTCCGCCGCAGACCGCGCCCGCACCGTGCAGGTGGCAGCCGCGCGTAATGCGCGCCCGGAAGATATCGTGCAGCCGGGCCATATCTTCCCGCTGATGGCGGAGCCGGGCGGCGTGCTGTCGCGCACCGGCCACACTGAAGCCGCCTGCGACCTCGCGCGCCTGGCTGGCCTCGAACCGGCCGGCGTGATCTGCGAGATCATGAATGACGACGGCACGATGTCCCGCCGCCCAGACCTCGAGATTTTCGCGCAAGAACACAACCTGAAAATCGGCACCATTGCCGACCTGATCCACTACCGCCTCGTCAACGAGCGCACCGTGGAGATTGCCCAGCGCGCACCGATCCAGACCGATTTCGGCGAATTCGAGCTGGTGACGTTCAGCAATACGGTCGACAAGGAATACCACTACGCACTAGTGAAAGGCGAGATCAGGCCTGACGAACCGACACTGGTGCGTGTGCACCTCGCCACAGCGATGCGCGACCTGTTCTGCGCGCAGCCACCCGGCATGAAGATCTGGAACATGCGCCGTTGCATGGAACGGATTGCCGCTGAAGGCAAGGGTGTGCTGGTGCTGATCCACCACCCGGAATCCGTGCTGGAGCTGTATGACAGCGCACTGACCATGCTCGGCCAGAAACCGCTGCAGAACACCGCTGCCAACCCGAATGTCTACAAGACCGTCGGCGTCGGCGGGCAGATCCTGCGCGAACTCGGCGTCGGCAAGATGCGCGTGCTCGGCCAGCCGCTGCGCTATCGCGCGATCTCCGGCTATGACCTCGAAGTGGTCGAACACCTCGCCTGCGAATGACCTCGCAGCAGGCAGCGCCGTGACTGCGCCTGTCATCCTGCGCATTGCCCTGCCGGTGCCGCTGCGGCGGCTGTTCGACTACCTCCCCCCAGCTGGCAGCGACCCTGCCAGCCTGCAACCCGGCGTGCGGGTGCGCGTGCCTTTCGGTCGCCAGCAGCTGACCGGGGTGCTGGTCGAGGTGCAGGCGTCCAGTGACATCCCGCTGGCGAAACTCAGGCCGGCACAGGCCATCCTCGACGACGAGCCACCCCTGCCGCCCTTGCTGTTCGGGCTCGCCCAGTGGGCGGCGAGCTACTACCAGCACCCACCGGGCGAAGTGATGGCGGCAGTACTGCCCTCCGCGCTGCGCGACGGCAGCGCACAGGACTGGCACCAGCAGCGCCTGTGGCGGGCCACCGGGGCAGACCCCGGCCTGTTGCGCCAGGGCAGCAAACAACTCGCCCTGTACCAGGCACTGCAACAGGGCCCGCTGCCGCGCGCTGCCATCGCTGGGGCGGGGTTCTCGCCAGCCGTGCTGAAAGCCCTGGCCGACAAGGGGCTGGCCGAGAGCTTTGTGCCGGCAGCGCAGCCCTTCGCCAGCACAGACCTGCTCGCTGAAACACCGCTGGTCCTCAACGAGGAACAGGCGGTGGCCGTGGCAGCGGTGGTACCCGGCCGCTTCAGCGCCACATTGCTGGAAGGCGTGACTGGCAGCGGCAAGACCGAGGTCTACCTGCAGCTGATCGGCAAGGTGCTGGCGCGCGGTGAGCAGGCGCTGGTGCTGGTGCCGGAGATCGGCCTCACGCCGCAGACCGTCGCCCGCTTCCAGCGCCGCTTCCGCTGCCCGGTGGCCGTGCTGCATTCCGGGCTGGCGGAAGGCGAGCGCTACAGCGCGTGGCGCAGCGCAGCGCGCGGCGAGGCCGGCATCGTCATCGGCACCCGCTCGGCGCTGTTCACGCCGCTGGCACACAGCGGCATCATCATTGTCGACGAGGAACACGACAGTTCATTCAAGCAGCAGGACGGTTTCCGCTACTCCGCACGCGACCTCGCCGTGCTGCGCGCACAGCGCGAGAATGTGCCGGTGGTGCTCGGCAGTGCCACACCGTCGCTGGAAACCCTGCACAACGCGCTGCAACAGCGCTATGAGCACTTGCGCCTGACCCAACGCGCCGGGCAAGCGCGCGCACCGCTGCTGGAAGTGATCGACACCAATCGCAAGGTGCTGACGGAAGGCATGAGCAGTGAGCTGCTCACCGCCATGCGCGACGAACTCGCGCGCGGCAACCAGGTGCTGGTGTTCCTCAACCGGCGCGGTTATGCGCCCGCCGTCGTCTGTGCCGACTGCCGCTGGCAGGGCATCTGCCCGCACTGCTCCGCGCGCCTCACCGTGCACCGCAAGACCCGGCAGCTGCGCTGCCATCACTGTGATTACATGGAAGCCCTGCCGGACCATTGCCCGCAATGCGACAGCACGCGGCTCGAATATGTCGGCATCGGCACCCAGCGCAGCGAGCAGTTCCTCGCCGCGCAGTTTGCCGAATACCCGGTCTGGCGCATCGACCGCGACAGCATGTCGCGCCGGCATTCACTGCACAGCATGCTCGACGAGATCCAGCGCGGCCAGCCGTGCCTGCTGGTCGGCACACAGATGCTGGCGAAAGGCCACCACTTCCCGCATGTGACACTGGTAGCGATCCTCGATATCGACAGTGGGCTGTTTTCCGCCGACTTCCGCAGCGCAGAAAAAATGGGCCAGTTGCTGGAGCAGGTGGCCGGGCGCGCGGGGCGCGCGGAAAAACCGGGCAAGGTGCTGATCCAGAGCCGCTTTGCCGAACACCCGCTGCTGCAAACGCTGTTGCGCGACGGCTACCAGCGCCTCGCACGCCTGCTGCTCGCCGAGCGGCAGGCAGCCGGCTTGCCGCCGTACACCTACCTCGCACTGCTGCGCGCCGAGCACGCCGACCCGCAACGCGCTCGCCTGCTGTTGCGCGAATGGGGACAGGTGTTGCAGGGCTTGTGCGACAGCGGCGTCCACGTGGCGGGGCCGTGGCCTGCGATGATGGAAAAGCGTGCAGGCTTCTACCGCTTCGACCTGCAGGTCAAAAGCCCTTCACGCAGTGCGTTGCAGAAAACACTGGCACGCTTCTGCGCCTACGCCGAAACCCAGAAGCTGCCGAAAGACCTGCGCTGGTCGCTGGATGTCGATCCCGCCGGGTGAATCCTACTTGCCGAGCTGCCGCACACTGGTCGGTGTGAAATAGCTGTCCGGCCACGGGTCTGCCACAAAACGCGGCGGGCCTTTCTGTTCATTGACGAGATAGTTGGCCAGGTAAGCGCCCTTCTGCAGGTCGTGATAGACCTCCATGCGTGCACCCATGCCGGGCAGGTCATACTGGTTCACCATCGTGCGCAGGTTGGTGCGCCAAAGGTTGCCATGGCCATCATAGTTATCAGCCAGCACGGCGGCCCAGGTGTCTTCCTCAGTATAGAGGCGCCGCTTGGCGTAGATATGGCGGCGCCCCTCACGCAATTCGGCCAGGATGACGCGGCAGCGGTGCAATTCGTAGCGCATGTACTTCGGGTTCAGGTGCGACTTGGTCAGCAACTCCTCATAGCTGACCTCGGGGCTGTCGACATCGTAATTGTTGTACGGGATGAACAGCTCGCGCTCGCCTTCCAGTTTCCACGTATAGCGCGAGTTGGCGCCGTTGAACAGCATCACGTCATCAACCGTGCGCAGGCCGCCGGCACTGTCAGGGAAATCGAAGGCGATGCTCGGCGAGCGGCGCACGCGCCGGGTGCCGGGCAGGTAGACCCAGGCGTCACGCGACGTATCGCCGACATCCTTGTACTCATGCACGAGCACAATCATCCCTTTCTCGCGCGGCGGCGTGAGGATCTGCACCATCGCCATCGCCGCAATGTTGCTGTTGTTGAATTCCTCACGCGTGATATTCGAGGAGTAGTACTGCACATGGCGCTGCTCCAGCGACTGGCGCATGTTGATCTCGCCATTGGCATAGACGGCGGCAGCATCGAGGATGCCTTCCGAGGCTCCGAACATCGGCGAGGCCATGTGGTTCCACAGCACTTCGGCCGGGGTTTTCGGGATCGGGAAAGGCACGCCGAAATAGACATCGCTGGTGCCATTGCCATCGGCATTCAGCCGGGTGTTTAGTGCATTGAGCTTGGTGTTCTGGTGTACGCGGTCGCTGTAGCGCACGTCGCGTTTGCTCGGGTAGACCGGCATCACGAAGGTGTCGGGATACTTCTCGAACATGGCCATCTGGCCATCGGTGAGGTTCTTTGCGTACTGCTTGTAATTCTTCGCCGTGATGGTGAACAGCGGCTTCTCGTCAGGATAGGGATTGGGGTAGTGGGTACCGGTGCCCTTGTAGTCCACCCACTTCGGTGCACCGAGGATCTCGCCCGTCCATTTCGGGATGGTGCCGTCGGCGTTGCCAGCCGGGTTCGCGCCCATCGGGGTCAGTTCCGTGCCCAGCCGATCCGCTTCTTCCTGCGACACTGCAGCCACCACTGTACCGCTGGCCAGCAGCAGCGCCCACGCCGTCAGATTGATTGCCTGCCTCATGGTTGCCACCCTGTTTTCCTGTTGTCAGCGCTAGCGCCTGTTATGGTTTTTTTCTTATCTTGCATGAAGAAACTGTTTGGCGAAAGCCTCGATACGGCGCTTCTTGAAGTCGATGTCGCTGGGGACGATCTTGCCGTCGACCATGAAGTTGGCGCCATTGGTCATCGTCACCCCCATGGCCTCCACGCGCTCAAAGGTGCCCGGGCCCGGGTTCAGCACCGCCGTCCAGACATCGAATGGCTTGTCCAGGGTGCCGGCCTCGTCGCGCGCCTGGCGGATTTTTGCCAGCACCGCAGGCAGCTGCTCTTCCGTGTAGCGCAGGCCGAGCCAGCCATCGTGGCGAGCGGCGCGGCGGAAGGCGGCATCGCTGTCGCCACCAATGAACACCGGCACCGGCTTCGTCGTGCCCGGTGACATCTGCAGCGGCGGGAAATCATGGAACTCGCCGTGGTACTCGACCATCTCGCCACTCATCAGCTTGCGCATCACGGCCAGCTGCTCGTCAGTGCGTTTCCCGCGCGTGTGGAAATCATGCCCCGTCAGTTCGAATTCGGTTTTCTGCCAGCCGATGCCGACCCCCATGATGATGCGGTTACCCGACAGGTAGGCCGCTGTCGAGATGGCTTTCGCGGCATTGAAACTGTCGCGCATCGGCAACACGTAGATCGTTGTCAGGCAATGCAGGCGCGTTGTCTGCTGTGCGATGGCCGCTGCGATCACCCACGGATCAGGCCAGTGCGTTTCCGGATGCCAGAACACCTGCCCGTTCTGGGTGTAGAGGTATTCGTCGACCTGGTCCTTGGTGGTGATCAGGTGGTCACCGAAAGACACGCCGTGGAAACCCAGTTCCTCGGCAAACTTCGCCAGCTCCACCACCTGGTCGAGTTCGCAGAACGCCAGTGATTGCCAGAATTTCATCGTGACTTCTCCGGTTATGTAGTCGGCTCAACCGAACAGCTTCGGCAGCTGTTTCTTGTCGAGCAGGCCGCTCTCGCCCATCCAGCGCAGGGTGTCGGCAAACGTCTCGGCGGCTGGCCGCAAGCTGACGCCAAGCGCCGCCATGTCCGGCGCGTTCTGCACGGCGGGCCACTGCGTGGTGTAGCGCATCGTTTCGGCGGAAATCGGCGACGGGTCCGGTTTGAACAATCGCTTGAGATCATAAAAAGCACCTACCAGCCGCAGCTTCCAGCCGGCAATCTCGCTGCGTGGCAGCGTGGCACCGCTTACCGTTTCCAGCAGGTCGGCAAATTGTGCCCACGGCATGTAGTGGCCGGCGGTGAGGTAACGGCCGGGTTTTCCGTTGTCCTGCTCCAGCAACGCGACGATGAATGCCGCCAGGTCGCGCACGTCGATCTGTTGCGTGCCGCCGCTGGTGATGCGGAAACCCTGCGTCATGCGGTACAGCAATGACATCAGCGTCGCCGAGCGCCCCGGGTCATCCGGCCCGATGATGCCACCGGGATATACCGTCTTCACGCCCTTGCCTTGCGCCTGCAGGCTGCGCACGTATTCCTCGGCCTGGGCCTTGCTGCGGCCATAAGCGTGGCGCGACTGCGCAACCGGCGCATCGGCACTCATGCGCGAGGCATCGGCATTGAAGATGGCGGTGATACTGGAGACAAACACCGCATTGTTGATGCCCAGTTCCATCGCCGAACCGATGACATGCTTCACACCACCGACGTTGGTAGCCAGCAGGTCCTGTTCACTGGCCGCCTGCATCGGCGTTATGGCCGCCGCATGCACGACACCCTGGCAACCCTGCAGTGCATCGCGCACCACATTGGCATCGTCGATCGAGCCGGTGACAAAACGGTCAACCACGATGCCGTGCTTGCCGTACAAGGTGCGGGCCTTGTCGAGGCTGCGCACCAGCGCCACCACGTCGTGGCCGCGCTGTTTCAGCAGTTTCACCACATGGAAACCGACAAAACCTGTACCGCCTGTCACCAGCACTCGCATGGCTTATCCCTCTACCGAAATCACGCGGTTCGGGCAGCCACGCACTGCATTCATCACTTTCGCGCGCAACGCTTCCTCCGGGCTTTCCTGCAGCACCATCACTTGCGGGTAACCGCCGGGATTGTCCCGCACGCTGAACACTTCCGGGCATTCCTCCATGCAGACGCTATGCCCCTGGCACAGATCGAGATCGACCTTGATACGCATGCAGCCCCCTTATTGTTTCTTGCGCTGGAAGCGCACTTTCATCGGTGCCAGCGGTTTCACCGTCATGCCGCTGTGGTCATCGGTGTAGCTTTCCTTCGGATCGACCAGCTCGAAATCGAAGTCGAGCAGCAGCGTGGCGAAGATCGCTTTCAGCTGCAGGATAGCAAAGGCATTGCCGGCACACTTGTGCCTGCCGCCGCCAAACGCCACCCAGGCGAACAGGTGCTCTGGCTCCGGCCGGTGCATGTCGAATTTTTCCGGCTCGGGGAACACCTCGGCGATCTTGTGCGCCACGCCGGGCGACATCACTACGCGGTAGCCTTTCGGGATCAGGTAGTCCTTGTACTCGAAATCCTGCTCGACCACGCGGATCAGCGTCGACAATGGCGGATGCATGCGCAGCACCTCGCGGATAAACGCTTCCAGTTTCGGCATCGCGCGCATCGCATGGTGTGACACTTCACCGCCATCGGCGAACACCTCGGCCAGCTCCTGTTTCACTTCCGCCATGAACTGCGGGTTGCGCAGGAACTCGATCAGTGTCCAGGTCGCAGTGCCGGAACTGGTGTGGTGACCGGCGAACATCGTCGCGATCAGCAGACCGGTGATCTCGTGCGGCGACATCTGCGTGCCGTCGGTGTAAGTTGCCGTCATGAACGTGTTGAGCGCATCGCCGTATTCCTTGCCGGAAGCGCGACGCTTGGCGACGATCTCTTCCACCATCTCACCGAGCCGCACACGCGCCTTGTCGCGCGCCTCGAACTCGGGCAATGGCAGGTAAGGATCGATAAAGGCAATCGCGATGACGGCGTGTTCCAGGTCGCGGTACAGCTGGCTGAACTCGTCTGTCATGTCGCGGCGGAACTCGACACCGAGCAGGCAGCTGGTTGACGTGTACAGGGTCAGGCGCAGGAACTCGTCCACCATGTCCAGTTCGCCACTTTCACCCCATTTGTTGGTGAAGTCGCGCACTTCATCGGCAATGACTTTCGCGTACTCTTTCATGTTCTGGTAGCGCAGTGCATCGACCTGGATCTTCAGCTGCTGCTTGAGCCGATCGAGTGTGGTGTCGAACAGCACGTCCTTGCCAAAGATCGGTACCACGCCCTTGTAGGCAGCAGATTGCCCGAGCACCTCGTCCGGTGCCCGGCACCACGCTTCCTGCGCATCCGGCCCGGACATCAGCACATGCGGCTGGCCCATCAGGTTGTATTCGCCGATGTCGCCACATTCCTGCCGCACCCGCATCAGGAATTTCGGCTGGTTGACGGAGTATTCGTCGTAGTGCCCGGTTTCCGGCTTGACGCCGCTGGCTTTCGGTATCGGCTTGCTCATGCTTCACCTACACTTTTTTTCAGATACTCGAGCCGAGCCTCCAGCATCTTGATCATCATCTTGTTGCGTTCCTGGCGTCGCTCCATAGCCAGGGGGCTCAGCACGCCTTTATCGGCACACTGGTCGATGAATTCCATGGTTTTCTGGAAATCGTAGAAATCGCGCTGCTCTTGCCACTGGTGGTTGCCGCCGTACTTGAACCATGAGGCGCCGATCACGCGCATCGGTGAACCATCGGCATTTTTCAGGTTGCCGGGCGGCACCTGCCACCACCAGCAGAACGCCTCGCCTTTCTTTTCGTCGATAACGATCTTTTCGTACGGGTAGGTCCAGCCCTTGTACGGATCCATCGCATCGCCGACGCAGGTGGCGCGGATGTTTTCGCGGCCTTTCGCTTCGTAAAGGCCACCGGGGATATCCCAGGCGTAATAGCAGTCCTCGGTGTAGCAGTCGGCCAGGCAGCGCCAGTCGCCGGTCTTCTCGGCCTGCTGGTTTGCCTTCAGCCAGAGGTCCATGGTTTTTTCGAGTTCTTCGCGGGTGTAGGGCATGGTGGTTGTCCTCGCTGCGGTTCAGGGTTGGCAATATTTATAGCAATCACTATAATTTTTCCAATAGACCACAGCCTGCACTGGCTGTCAACGCAGCAAAGCGCTGACCGGAACCCGCCCATGAGCCGCAAGACCCTGTCCCGCACCAGCGAGAAAACCCGCCAGGCCATCATCGATGCCGCCATCCACTGCCTGGCCACCGAGGGCTACCACCGCGCCACCAGCAACCGCATTGCGCGCGAGGCCGGCCTGTCCTGGGGCGTGATCCAGTACCACTTCAGCGACCGCGCCGGCATCTACCGCGCGGTGCTCGACACCATCATCGACGCCTACGTGACCGAGCTGGACCAGCTGGCCCGCGCCGGCGAGGGAAAAGCCGTCAGCGAACGGCTGGAACTGCTGGCGCTCAGCGTCTGGCAACTGCTGAACCACCCGGCCTACCTGGCCACCATGGAACTGCTGCTGAACCTGAACCGCGACCCTGAACTGGCGCTGAACACCAAAACCTATGTGAAGCGCTGGTCGGAGCGCATGGCGCAACTGTGGCAGGGGATTTTCCCGGAGTTCCCGGAGGGGCACGCCGGCAGCGCAGCGGCGCGGCAGATCTTTTTCGCCGCCTTGCGCGGCTTTGTCGACAACCGGCTGATCGGCCAGTGGCCGAAGCGCGGCGTGCCGGATGGCACATTCCCGGCACTGGCGCAGGCTTGCGCCGGGCTGCTGGTGTAATGCCGGTTAACGGTACTGCGACACCCGCTGCACTTCCGCCTCGATCCATTCCTGCGCGCGGTTCATCAGGGTGCGGCTGTCGGTGCCATCGCCGTGCAGCGGCTCGCCGATCACCACGGTGACGACGCCGGGGTACTTGAGGAATTTCTTGCCGGGCCAGCATTCGCCGGCATTGTGCGCCACCGGCAGCAGCGGCACGCTGCCTTTCACGGCGAGGTCCGCACCACCGCGCGCATAGCGGCCGACCTTGCCGATCTCGGTGCGCGTGCCTTCGGGGAAGATCAGCACCGAAATGCCCTCGGCGAGCCGCAAGCAGCCATCGTCGAGGATCTGCTTCAATGCTTCGCGTTTGGCACTGCGGTCAATCGCGATCGGCTTTACCGTGGCCAGGCCCCAGCCGAACACCGGCATTTCCACCAGTTCCTTTTTCAGGATCGTGCACACCGGCGCAAACGGCAGCTGCAGGAAGAAGGTTTCCCACTGGCTCTGGTGCTTGGCGACCACGACATAAGGGCGCGGCGGGATATTTTCCATTCCCTTGACGCGATAGCGCACGCCACACACCCAGCGCAGCCACACAATCACGCCGCGGTTCCACCAGTTGATATACCGCACGCAGGCTGCATAGCCGAGCGGCTTGACGAACAATGGCGTCGTGAGACCGAACCAGATGGTCCACAGCGCATAGCCGGCATAGAACACGGCACTGCGCATCGCATACCACGCCGTCTGCAACGGGTTCAGCTTCGGCAGCAATTCCACACCGCTGCGCCCGGCCGCAGTATCAGTATTCGTCATCGAGCCACTCCTGCACGATATCGCGCGGCGTCTGCGCAATCAGGTAATCCGCCGCTTCAGCCAGGTCATCGAAGACGGCAACATCGTCATACTCGCCGCTGTCATGGTCAGCGATTTTCTGTTCGGTTTTCTCACCCTTGCCGGTGCGCACCAGCACCGGCAGGCAGCCGCGCGCCATGCCGGCCTCGAGGTCGCGCAGGCTGTCGCCAACCACAAACGCGCCCTCGAGGTCACAGCCGAGCGTGTGGGCGATCTGGTCGAACAAGCCCGATTGCGGCTTGCGGCAATCGCACAGGTCTTCCGGCTTGTGCGGGCAGTAGGCGATAGTTGCGATATCGCCGCCGGCATCGTGCACCAGTTCGAGCAGCCGGTCGTGCATCGCTTCCAGGTCTTCCTCGCTGAACAAGCCGCGACCGATACCGGACTGGTTGGTGGCCACCGCAATCGTGAAGCCGTGCTCGTACAGGCGCGCAATCGCATCGATGCTGCCGTCTATCGGGATCCACTCATCGAGTGACTTGACGAATTCGTCAGAGTCCTCGTTGATGACACCGTCGCGATCCAGGATGACCAGTTTCATTTCTTGTCCGGCACCAGCTGCGAGATATCGGCGACTTGCAAGAACAGCGCCTGCAGTTGCGCCAGCAAGGCAAGGCGGTTGGCACGCAACTTCTCGTCTTCGGCATTGACCATCACCTTGTCGAAAAACAGGTCGACCGGCTCACGCAGGTCGGCCAGCGCGGCCAAGGTGGCGGTGTAGTTGCGGCTGGCATACAGCGGCGCCACCTCGGCCGCTTTTGCAGCCAGGGCTGCCGCGAGTTGCTGCTCGGCCGCTTCCTGCAACAATGCTGCATCGACACTGGCAGCAACAGCGCCTGTGCCAGCGGACTTGCTGAGGATATTCGACACGCGCTTGTTGGCCGCAGCGAGGCTGGCAGCTTGCGGCAATTGCGTGAAGCTGTGTACGGCATGGATGCGCTGGTGGATATCCAGCGGCACCGAGACCTGTTTAGCTGCCACGGCATTGAAGGTTTCCGTGGCGATGTTGTCTTCGAGATAGATCGCACGCAGGCGCTCGAGCATGTAATCAAGCACTTTCTGCTCGACATCGGCTGCCTTCAGGCTGGCAAAACCGCTGCGCGCAAAGGCGATCAGGTCGCGCAGGTCCAGGTCCAGTCCGCGCTTGATGAGGATGTTCAGCACGCCGATGCTCGCGCGGCGCAAGGCAAACGGGTCTTTCGAGCCGGTAGGCGTCTGGCCGATGCCGAAAATCCCGACCAGTGTGTCAAGCCGGTCGGCCAGTGCGACCGCACAACCGGTCAGCGTTTGCGGCACTGCATCGCCGGCAAACTTCGGCAGGTACTGCTCGCGCATCGCCTCGGCCACTTCGGCCGGCTCAGCGTCATGCCGCGCATAATAGCTGCCGGCAATGCCCTGCATGCTGTCGAATTCCTGCACCATGTTCGACACCAGGTCGCACTTGCACAGTTCGCCGGCGCGCGTAGCCCAGCCGCTGTTACCGCCGGTCTTGCCGGCAATGTGCGCCGCCAGCTTCGCCACGCGCTCGCTCTTGTCGAACAGCGTGCCGAGCTCGGCCTGGAACACGATGGTTTTCAGCTTGTCACGGCGTGCGGACAGCGGCGTTTTCAGGTCCATCTGGTAGAAAAAAGCGGCATCGGTCAGGCGCGGACGGATCACTCGCTCGTTGCCATCGACCACTTTGGCCGGCTCGCGGCTTTCGATGTTCGACACGGTAATGAAATGCGGCATCAGTTTGCCGGCGGCATCGACCACGTGGAAATATTTCTGGTGTTCGCTCATCGAGGAAATGAGCGCTTCCTGAGGCACCTCGAGGAAACGGCGCTCGAAATTGCCGGCCAGCGCCACCGGCCACTCCACCAGCGCGGTAACTTCGTCGAGCAGGTCGCGGTCGATCACGGCTTTCCCGCCCAGTTCAGTGGCGAGCTTCTCTACCTGCGCGACGATTTTCTCGCGACGCACCTTGAAGCACGGTTCTACATAATGGTTGCGCAGCAGGTCGGCATAATCGGCCGGCGAGGCAATGCCGAGTTCACCATCGGCATGGAAACGGTGACCGCGCGTGATGCGGCCGGCTTTCTGTTCGAGGATCTCGCAGTCGATCACTTCACTGCCGTACAGCATCACCAGCCAGTGCACCGGCCGCACGAATTCCGCGCGGCGCGCACCCCAGCGCATGCGCTTGGGAATCGGCAATTCGTGCAGGGCTTTCTCGACGATCGCCGGCAGCAATTCAACCGCCGCGCGCCCGGCTTCCAGCGCACGGAACACGAGACGCTCGCCCTTGTCAGACGGCACACGCTCCAGTTGCTCGACCGTAACGCTATTGCTCTTGGCAAATCCGGCTGCAGCCGGTGTCGGCTCGCCATCGGCCTTGAACGCCTGCGCAACAAACGGGCCCAGTTTTTCCACGGCGCGATCCGCTTGCCGGCTGGCGAGGCCGGCCACGCGCACAGCCAGGCGGCGCGGCGAGGCGAAGATGCGTGAAGCGTCCTTGTCATAGGCAAGCCCTGCTGCGTCGAGTTCGCGGTATATCGTGGCGGAAAAACTTTTCAGCAGCTCCTTGAGCGCTTTCGGAGGCAGCTCTTCGGTGCCGATTTCGACGAGAAAATCATTTTTCAGGAGATCGTGCGACATCATTTGTCTCCTTGCTGGCTGGCAGCGCGCTCGATGACTTCATTGCGCAGGTGTAGCGGCGCCAGCGGGAAACCCAGCGCCAGGCGGGCATCGAAATAGGCCTGCGCCACTGCGCGGGCCAGCGTGCGCACGCGCAGGATGTAGCGCTGCCGCTCGGTGACAGAAATCGCATGGCGCGCATCGAGCAGGTTAAACGCATGTGACGCTTTCATCACCATTTCATACGCCGGCAGCGGCAGGCCTTTCGCCATCAGCCGGTTCGATTCGGCTTCATAGGTATCAAAGCAGCGGAACAGGAAATCCACATCCGCTTCCTCGAAATTGAAATGCGACATCTCCACTTCATTCTGGTGGAACACATCGCCGTAGGTGACCGGCTGGCCATCAGGGCCAATCGTCCAGACGAGGTCGAAAATCGAGTCGACGCCCTGCAGGTACATGGCGATGCGTTCGAGGCCGTAAGTGATCTCGCCGGTGACCGGGTAGCACTCCAGGCCGCCGACCTGCTGGAAGTAGGTGAACTGGGTGACTTCCATGCCGTTCAGCCAGACTT
>CALMIC010000062.1 GCA_937864065.1 uncultured Cellvibrionales bacterium
CTCGCGACCCCGACCTTGGCAAGGTCGTGCTCTACCAACTGAGCTATTCCCGCATGAAACTTTCTTGCCGGTTTGGTTACTGACAAGGCCGCCCATTCTAGGGGCTGGCGCCCAATAGTCAACCGTATTTCCGGCCTAAATCAGGGGCTTGGCTGAAATGATGATGCCATTATTGTCTGTATAGAGATATTGGCCCGGCCTGATATCAACCCCGGCAAAACGCAGCGGCACATTCAGGTCACCAAGACCGCGCTTCTCGGTTTTCAGGGGAATCACCCCCAGCGCCTGCACACCCAGCTCCAAAGCTGCCAGTGCATCTACGTCGCGGACCGCACCGTAGATCACCACGCCACTCCAGCCCTGGCGCACAGCACTCTCGGCAATCATGTCGCCCAGTAAGGCACGACGAAGTGAACCGCCACCATCTACCACCAGCACGCGGCCGTGTCCGGGCTGCGCCAGCTGCTCCTTGACCAGGGAATTGTCCTCGAAGCATTTGACAGTGACGATCTCGCCGCCAAATGCCTCCCTGCCACCATAGTTGGCAAACAGCGGCTCAAGCACAGACACTTCCTGTTCGTGTGCATCACAAAGGTCCGGGGTTGATATAGTCATGATGTCCTCAATCTACGAGTATCCCGATGCTCTGCCGCTCAACAACGGGTGAATATTTCCTCAGCGCGAGACCACAGGATGATGCTGCCTTGCCACTCTGGATATCGAAAGCAATACCATGCCAGGGGCAACGCAACTCCGAACCCGTAATACTCGCCCTGGCAAGGCTAGCCCCAGCATGTGGACAGGCATTGTCGATGACATGAATCTGGCCATCATGCTGGAAAAGGAGTAGATTGCGCCCTTCCAGCATGATGGCCCGTCGATAACCGTCATGCAGTCGATGCAGTTTTTCCAGCTCGAGAAAACGCATAACAGGGTACCCTGCCCTCGCGCAAATTCTTCGCCCTATGACACAGATGCCTACAAGAGCACCCACCCTGTTGCCTGTGACGTACGCGGGCGACAGTACGGCGTATTTTCACACTATTGCCAGCCAGCTGCCAATGGCGCTGATCCTGCAAAGTGACAGCCAGTTGCCCTCTCCCTCCAGCAGTGGTGTCATTGGCAACCGACGTGGCCGCTATGACATTATCTCGGCACAACCTGCGTACTGGCTAGAAAATCACCAGGGCTTCTGCCACTGGCATGGCGATTCCGCACCCGACATCCCCCTGGACGGCCTCGACAGTTTCACGTGCCTGCACCAGCTGCTCGACCGTATCCAGCAACACAACATTGATTACAGTGTCTGCCTGCGGGAGGAAATTCCCTTCTGCGGCGGGCTCATTGGCTACTGCAGCTATGACCTTGCCCGCGAATATATTGTCTTGGGCAACAGTGCTGCCAAGGATATCGATTTGCCAGACATGCAGTTCGGCTTCTATACCTGGGCTTACATCCAGGATCATCAACGCCACCAGAGCTGGCTGGTGATGCATCCGGATTGCCCCCCTGATTTGCGAGAATTGCTACCTACGCTGTTACAGACAGCTGCAAACGCTCCAGCGGCCAGAAAGTCTTTGCACACAGGCCATTTTGTTTCCAGCCTGACACGCTCCCAGTACAATCAGCGCTTCGCAAAAATCCAGGAATATATTGCCAGTGGCGATTGCTACCAGGTCAATTTCTCCCAGCGCTTCTCTGCCAGTATCAAAGCGCCGGCAGCGGACATTTACCTAAGGATGCGGGAGGTCATGCCGTCGCCCTTCAGTGCCTTCCTGCCTGTCCTGGGTTCAGGTGGCGACGATGCAATCATCAGCCTGTCACCGGAGCGCTTCCTGCAACTCGATATGGACAGGGTCGTCAAAACACAGCCGATCAAGGGCACAACCCCGCGCAGCGCGGATCCGCAAACTGACCGGAACAATGCCAGCTGCCTGCAACAGGATCCGAAGAACCGCGCCGAAAACCTGATGATTGTCGACCTGCTGCGCAATGATCTCGGGCGCGTCTGTCAGGTCGGCAGCATACGCGTTACGGACCTTTTCGAGTTGCAGAGCTTTGCCAATGTTCACCATCTGGTCAGCACGATTACCGGCACGCTGGCAGAAGGGCTGAATGCAGCCGACTTGCTCAAGGCCTGCTTTCCCGGTGGCTCTATCACCGGCGCCCCGAAAATTCGCGCGATGCAAATCATTGAAGAACTGGAACCTCACCGTCGCTCTATCTATTGCGGCACTATCGCAATGCTCTCGGCCCACGGCACGATGGACAGCAGCATTTGTATCAGGACCATGCTGCTGAAGGACGGCACCATCCATTGCTGGGGAGGCGGCGGGATAGTGGCTGACTCGACCACTGACAGTGAGTACACAGAATCAATGACCAAGGTCCAGTCATTGCTCGACACACTGTCTTGCCAGCAATAAACAAAGAACCCGGCGATTGCCGGGTTCTTGCTGGATGGATACATAGTAAAGGCTTCAGTTGACGGTAATCAGGCTACGGTTTTTCTCGACAGTAGCCGGACCAATGCCCGTGACATTCAGCAGATCGTCGGCACTTTTGAAAGGACCGTTTTGTTCACGATAGCTGACAATCGCTTCCGCCTTCTTCAGGCCTACACCGTTAAGTTGTTGGGCGAGTGTGGCAGCATCCGCCTGGTTGATATTGACTGTTGCTGCAACAACCTGCTGCGTCGTAGCCGGCTTGACTTGCTGCGCGGGTGCCTTGCTTGATTCGGCCTGGACCGGCATTGCCAGCAGGCCAAAAGCCAGGAAAAGAACAGACAATAAGGTGTGAAGATTTTTCATTGCGTTACTCCATGTAAAAGCGCATCCATCCATGCAAAGTAACTATCGCAAAAAATCTCCTATAAGGCTGTAAGTCATTGCAGCATTTTTTGTAAGAAATGTCTGACAAACAAACTAGCCGAGTGTCTTGATGATGGCCTCCAGCATAGCTGCCGGATTGGCTGCCTGAGTAATCGGCCTGCCAATCACCAGATAGTCACTGCCTAACGCGACAGCTTCAGCCGGGGTCACCACCCTACGCTGGTCACCAAGCGCGGAGCCTGCCGGCCTGATGCCAGGAGTCACCAGACAGAAATCGGTGCCAACAGCATCACGCAGGAGTGTGACTTCGCGCGCAGAACAGACGACCCCATCAAGCCCTTCCGTCGCGGCCAGTTGCGCAAGCCGAACAATATGGGCCTCCAACGACTCAGCAATGCCGGTTTGCTGCAGATCGCCCTGCTCCATGCTGGTCAGCACGGTCACGGCAATCAGCAAAGGATCCCCAGGCCCAGCCAAGGCTCTGCGTGCTGCAGCCATCATCGCCGCGCCACCTGAAGCATGCACATTGACCATCCACACACCAAGATCCCTGGCCGCCATGAGTGCACCAGCGACCGTATTGGGGATATCGTGAAATTTGAGGTCAAGGAACACATCGAACCCGGTATCCACCAGACGCCTGACCAGTGACGGGCCACACGAAGTGAACAGCTCCTTCCCTACTTTCAGGCGACACTGTGCGGGAGAGAGTTTCTCGACAACTGAAAAGACATCCGCTTCATTGCTGTAGTCGAGGGCAACTATGATCGGCGACTTCTTCATACAGGCAAAACCCGCAAGCAAAAGTGTTTATCGGGGAGCTACAGCAGATTTCTGCTTGATGGCTTTGAGCTGTTTACGCATCAATTGCAGATGCATCTGGTGCCTCAGTGACTGGATTGCGCTGACACTTAATCCCAGCAAGGTTCCCGCCACAAAAAAAACCAGCAGCCACAACGCCAGCGGAATGCCTGTAACCTCCCTGCCAAACCAGGTGACCGTAACAGCATCTAGATTCTCAAGGTAAAACCACACGCCGAGCACAGTTCCAGCAAGAAGCAGCAGCGCCGAAATCAACTTATAGGCTATGTTCATACCTTAACCACTCTGCAGCCAGAAACAAAAACGGCATGGATTATAAACCATGCCGTTCCATCGGGCTTCCAGATAACCCTTGATCATTCCGGAATAATTTGCGGACCTTTCAGTTTTCTCGAAACAGTCAATTTAGCAGAGCTGCAGGCCTTGTATTTTTGCGGCAAGTCAGTGGCTATCAACACCACCTTTTCGGAAATGGCAACGCTATCCTTCCTGGCATTACCTTTGAACTTGTATGAACTGATAGTAAATGCGGCATCGGGAAACTCGAAACCCAATTCTGCGGCTTTCTGTTTCGCCTTGGCAACCGCCATGTCGACAAACTGCCCGGCTGCCTCTTCGGGAGTGGCCGCACCTGCATACTGCAATGTCAGTCGGTTACCCTTCCGCTCATAAATAAGGCCATCGACAGACGAACCGGTAAAGATATTGTCATTGAAAAGCTGGAAAGTGCTACCCGTGCCGCCACCTGCACCAAACTGCATGGTGACTGAATTGCCCATGGTCACCGGCGCGCCACCACTGAGGGCAACCGGGCCGCACTTCAATATGCCTTTGGCCTTGATTTCACCGGCCAAGGCATAGCTCTTGAAGGCGATATCATGCTGCACAGCCTGCGCAGTCGACACCACGCAACCCAGCAACAAGGCAGTCAGAACGAACTTGGCTTGTCTCATTACGGCATCACCTCAGGGGATATGTATTTATTATCTCTCGAATTGATGACAGTGCAAGCATTGGCCTGGCTGCCTTCCAATCCAGAAATAAAAAAAGGCATGACCTACACCAGCAGGCCATGCCTTTTGCGTTACAGACTATTAATTAAGGGGTTTCGACACCAGTGTATTGACGGGTAACAATCGCAGTACCGATACATGGGCCGTCAGCTGATGAAGTCTGGGCAACTTCTTTAACCTTGGCAGTGGTGCCAGATTTGCCAAATGAAGCAGTCATAGTGTAGCTATCCAGACCAGCATTCTGCTCGAAGTCAGGGTAGGCATTCGCCTTGATCAGCAGCGCCTTGCCCAGCATCAGTGAATCCGCAGGGGTCACTGGATGGGTCAGCATCTTGTTCTTGCTACGGGATTCGATAACGAAATCGACAATGGTACCTGGTGGCAACAAGCTATCATTAGTCCACTCAAGGCCTTGGCCGGTTTCATCGCCAATTACATTCAAAGTGGCAGTTACAGGCAGCAACAGCGGATCAGCAGTACCCTTGCCAGTGAATTTCATGCCGTAGCATGTGCCAGCGGCCTTCAGCTTCAGCTTGCCGACCAAGTCGAAAGTCTTGCCCGTGAGCTCAAACGGTGCGGCATTGGCTGCCATCGGCAGAGCCAGAGTCAGCGCAGCAGCGATAATTGATTTTTTCATGATCCTTATTCCCCCATGGAGTATCTGGTTGTTTAGTGGCTTAGCCGCAAACGTACTATGCACGGCTCTTTATAATCAATATTCAGTCATCAGTCAACAAGCTTTGGTTGACTCTATCCCTCAACTCCTTGCCAGGCTTGAAATGAGGGACATATTTACCGGTCAACTTCACAGTACAGCCTGTCTTCGGGTTACGGCCTATGCGAGGGGCACGGTAGTGGAGCGAAAAACTGCCAAATCCCCTGATCTCGATCCTGCCGCCAGTAGCCAGGATCTGGGCCATGCTGTCGAGCATGGCCTTGATGGCCAGCTCGACATCCTTGGCCGACAGCTGTTCCTGCCTGGCTGCTATGGCTTCGATCAATTCCGATTTGGTGACTGTCTTGCGCTCCACTATCGCACCCGCTCAGGCCATAACCTTACTGATTTTGTTGCATCTGGGCCTTGATCAGGTCGCCGATAGTCGTCGGGGCCGCTTGTTCGGCTTCCTTCTTGCTATGCTCCCGGATCGCATCCTTCTCGTCGTCAACATCCTTCGACTTGATGGACAGGCCGATACTGCGGTTCTTGCGGTCGACGCTGATGATCTTGGCTTCCACCTCTTCGCCTTCCTTGAGGGCGTTGCGGGCATCTTCCACCTTGTCGCGGCTGATTTCCGAAGCCTTCAGGGTTCCCTCGACATCGTCGGCCAGCTTGATAGTAGCCGCCTTGGCGTCTACCGACACGATCGTTCCTTTCACAATGCTGCCCTTGTCATTGGCGGCAACATAGTTTGAGAACGGGTCATTGTGCAGCTGCTTGATGCCCAGCGAGATACGCTCACGCTCAGGGTCGATCGCCAGGATAACGGTGTCGAGCTCATCACCTTTCTTGAAGTTGCGGACAGCCTCCTCGCCAGTCTCGTTCCACGAGATATCAGAGAGATGGATGAGGCCATCGATATTGCCTTCCAGGCCGATGAAGATGCCGAAATCGGTGATCGATTTGATCTTGCCGCTGATCTTGTCGCCCTTGTTGAAACGACGGGCGAATACATCCCACGGGTTTTCCTGGCACTGCTTGATACCCAGGGAAATACGGCGACGCTCCTGGTCGATATCCAGCACCATCACATCGACTTCGTCGCCAACCTGGACAACTTTTGACGGATGGATGTTCTTGTTCGTCCAGTCCATTTCAGACACGTGCACCAGGCCTTCCACGCCTTCTTCCAACTCGGCAAAGCATCCGTAGTCGGTCAGGTTGGTGATGCGGGCGCGCACCTTGGTGCCTTCCGGGTACTTGTTGGTGATGACCACCCACGGATCGTCGCCGAGCTGCTTCAGGCCCAAGGATACGCGGTTTTTCTCGCGATCGAACTTGAGGACCTTGACTTCGATCTCATCGCCCACAGCCACGATTTCGCTCGGATGCTTGATGCGCTTCCAGGCCATGTCGGTGATGTGCAGCAGGCCGTCAACGCCACCGAGGTCAACAAATGCGCCGTAATCGGTGAGGTTCTTGACCACACCCTTGACGCGCGAACCTTCCTGCAGGTTGGCGAGCAACTCTTCGCGCTCGGCGCTGTTGGCAGTTTCGAGAACGGCACGACGTGACACGACGATGTTGTTGCGTTTCTGGTCGAGCTTGATGACCTTGAATTCCAGCGCCTTGCCTTCGATATGCGCGGTATCACGCACCGGGCGCACATCGACCAGCGAGCCCGGCAGGAACGCACGGATACCCTGGATATCGACAGTAAAGCCGCCCTTGACCTTGCCGTTGATCAGGCCAACCACGGCTTCTGATGCGGCAAATGCTTTTTCCAGAACTTTCCATGCCTCGACACGCTTGGCTTTTTCACGCGACAGGCGCGTTTCACCCATGCCATCTTCTACAGTTTCCAGGGCAACCTGGACTTCGTCGCCGACATTCAAAGTGAACTCGCCACGCTCGTTCAGGAACTGGGCGCGCGGGATAACGCCTTCTGACTTGAGACCCGCGTGCACGGTAACCCAGTCGCTGTCGATATCGATAACCACGCCGGTGACGATTGCACCTGGGTTCATCTCGACAGTCTTGAGGCTTTGTTCAAACAGTTCTGCAAAACTTTCCATTCATACACCTTTGCTGGCCACAGTTGTGACCGGTATCGCCGCAAGCCAGTTCCTGCGGGTCTGTATTTGAGAGACAACTGCCCTGCTCCGCGTACGGTTCTGGACAATCAACAGGCAGTTGCCAACCTTACCCAGCCTGTGCAAATAAACCGCGCCGGGCGGCTTCTGCCAGTACTGTGTCTACCACCTCCCGGATGGTCATTGCCGTGCTGTCGATGTGAACGGCATCTTCCGCGGGGCGCAATGGCGCCACAGGACGGGCAATGTCGCGCTCATCGCGGGCGCGAATGTCCTCCAGGAGGGCGGGCAGGCTAACACCCTCTCCTTTATTTATCAACTGGTTATAACGCCTGTTAGCCCGCTCTTCAGCACTGGCCGTGAGGTAGACCTTCAGCGGGGCCGCCGGAAAGACCACGGTGCCCATATCCCGCCCATCGGCGACCAGCCCCGGGGGGCTGGCGAAATCACGCTGGCGCTGCAACAGCGCGGCGCGCAAGCCAGGCAAGGCACCGACACGGGAGGCGCCGGTACCGGCCGCCTCACTGCGGATGGCATCGGCCAGGTCAGTGCCGTCAACCAGGATGCGTCCGGCTTCGAACAGAATGGGCAAGGTATTCACCAGCGCCACCAGGGCGGGTTCGTCATCCAGCGCAATACCCCGGCGCTCTCCCATGACCGCTGTGATACGGTACAAGGCCCCGCTGTCCAGGCAGTGCCAACCCAGCCTGGCGGCGAGTTCATGGGCAATCGTGCCCTTGCCGGAGCCACCCGGGCCATCAATGGTGATCACCGGCACTGTCATGGCTCAGGACTCCCGGATGGCCAGGCCTGCGCCTGCTGCCAAAGACACAAAGCCGGGAAATGACGTGGCCACATTGGCACAGTCCAGGATGGTGACCGGGCCAGCAGAACGCAGTGCGGCCATGGCGAACGACATGGCGATACGGTGGTCGCCATGGCTGATGACGGTACCCGAGCCCAGCTGGCCGCCATCGATAATGATGCCATCGGGCGTCGGCTGTGCGCTGATACCCATTATCTGCAGCCCATCGGCCATGACCTGGATACGGTCGGATTCCTTTACCCGTAACTCCTCGGCACCGGTGAGCACGGTGCGCCCGCGGGCACAAGCTGCCGCAATGAACAGCACCGGGAACTCGTCGATGGCGAGCGGCACCAGGTGTTCGGGAATCGCAATCCCCTGCAATGGCGCTGAACGAACCCGTATATCCGCCACCGGCTCACCACCAACTTCGCGCTGGTTGAGCAATGCGATATCGGCACCCATCAGGCGCAGGATATCGATGATGCCTGTGCGCGTGGGGTTGATGCCGACATGCTGCAGGGTAATGTCTGAACCGTCGGCAATGCTGGCACCGACCATAAAGAAAGCCGCGGAGGAAATATCCGCCGGGACATCAATGCGGGTAGCCGTCAGCTTGCCACCACCCCGGACGCGTGCAGTGGCGCCCTGCACCTCTACCGGGTAGCCAAAGCCGCGCAGCATGCGCTCGGTGTGGTCGCGCGTCGGGGCGGGTTCGGTCACAGAGGTCTCGCCTTCGGCATACAGGCCGGCCAGCAGCACACCAGACTTGACCTGGGCACTCGCCACCGGCATCTCGTAGTGGATTCCTTGCAGCGTATGGCCACCACGCACAGTGACCGGGGGCGTGCCTTTGTCACCGGTGGTCTCGATGACAGCTCCCATGGAGCGCAGGGGTTTTGCCACCCGTTCCATCGGCCGCTTGGACAGCGACTCATCCCCCACCATCACCACATCGAAAGCCTGGCCAGCCATGAGCCCGGACAGCAAGCGCATGGAAGTGCCCGAGTTGCCCAGATCCAATGGCCTGGCCGGCGGCTTAAGGCCGTGCAGGCCTACACCGTGGATCGTCACCCTGCCCTGCGCTGGCCCTTCGATGCGCACACCCATGTCACGGAAAGCCTGCAGGGTCGCCAGTGCATCTTCCCCTTCGAGGAAGCCCTCAACCTCGGTCACACCCTCTGCCAGTGAACCCAGCATGATCGAACGGTGGGAGATGGACTTGTCGCCCGGCACACGGAACGTGCCACTGAGCTTGCCGCCTGGTTGTACGATAAATTTCACGATTGCCTCTGTAGTGATCATTGACTGCCGGGTTTGCGGCGCGCATACAGCTCACCGAAATAATCCCGCGCCTGCTTGGCCCGGGAAAAAACTTCAAATAGATGACTACCATCGCGATCGCGGATCGCATTGCGCAAATCAGCAAGATGCTGTTCGAAATCTGCCAATCCTTGCAGCAAGGCATCGCGGTTGGCGATGGCGATGTCATGCCACATGGTCGGGTCACTGCCGGCAATCCGCGTAAAGTCGCGGAAGCCGCCGGCCGCGTAACGGAATATTTCGTTATTTTGCGAACGCTGTGCCAGCGTATCCACCAGCGTGTAGGCCAGCATGTGCGGCAAATGGCTGGTCAAGGACAGCACTGCATCATGTTCCTCGACAGCCATCACCGAGACGTTCGCGCCTGCTGTACGCCACAAGGCAGAAACCGTATCAACAGCCTGGCGGTCGCTGTGCGGCAATGGCGTCAGAATGACTTCGTGGCGCAGGAACAACTGCGGATTCATGGCATCGATGCCGCTTTTTTCCGAACCGGCAATAGGATGGCCAGGAATGAATGTGGCTGGCACCTCGCCAAACACGGCGCGGGCATCCTCGACCACCGAGCCCTTGACGCTGGCGACATCGGTGATGATCACACCGCGCTGGACAGCTGCACGCAATTGTTCCAGCACTATGCGCACACTCAAGGTCGGGGTGGCGATGACCACCACGTCCCCGGCCTGCAATTCATCGACCAGCGGCAACAGTTCTATATCTGCACGATCAACCACGCCTCGCGCAACGGCCTTGCTGACTGTCTCGGCGCTGCGGCTGCTGCCCAGCACTGTGCGACAGCAAGTGGATTGCCTGATCGCACTGGCCAGTGAACCCCCGATCAGTCCCAGGCCGATAACGAGCATCCGCTCGGCAATCATGCTGCCAACACCTTGCGGCAGGCAACCAGGAAACGTTCGTTTTCTTCAGGCAACCCGACCGAGATACGCAACCATGTCGGCATTTCATAGACACCAACCGGACGCACGATGACACCTTCCTGCAGGAAAGCTTGGTACAACGGCGCAGCATCGCGCGCGAAATCGACAGCGATGAAATTGCCCGCAGACTCGATGAACGACAAACTCATGGATCGCAAGCCGGCCTCAAGTTGCTGCATGCCTGCACGATTCACGGCCAGGCTGCGTTGCAGGTAATCATCATCATCCAGCACAGCTTCGGCAGCAGCCAGTGCAAGGGAATTGACATTAAACGGTTCACGCAAGCGGTTCAGCAGGCCAGCCACATCGGTATGCGAGACGGAATAGCCAACCCGCAAGCCTGCAAGGCCATAAGCTTTGGAAAATGTGCGGGTAACCACCAGGTTCGGATACCTGTCCAGCAGGGTCAGGCCACTGGCGTACCCAGGCTTGTCGACATACTCATGGTATGCCTCATCCAGCACCACGATGACATCGGCTGGAATGGCTTGCAGGAAATTCTCAATAGCAGCAATAGACAGCCAGTTGCCAGTCGGGTTATTCGGGTTGGCAATGAACACGATGCGTGTATTGGCATCGACCAGAGCAGCCATCGCATCCAGATCATGGCCATAGTCCCTGGCTTCTGCAATTCGCAAAGCAGCTCCCAGCGCCCTGACCGCAATGGGGTAAACAATGAAGGCATGACGCGAGACCACAGCATTGCAGTCCGGTGACAGGAAAACCCTGGCGACCAGATCGAGGATTTCGTTGGAGCCATTGCCGATCGTCAACTGGCTCGCAGACACGGACAATTTGGCTGCCAGCTTCTGTTTCAGTGCATAGGCACTGCCATCCGGGTACAAGGCAAGCTTTGGCAGCGCCTGCTGGATCGCCGCCAATGCGGAGGCCGGTGTGCCGAGCGGGTTTTCATTGCTGGCCAGCTTGACGATATCGCTGATGCCAAGCTCACGCTCAAGCTCCTCGATCGGTTTGCCAGGCTGGTAGGGAGACAACCCGCGCACACCGGGCACTGCAAGGGAAACAAAGTCAGTCATGGGGAAACCTTGTTGCAGGAATCACATCACGGCGCGCGGGTAGGAACCGAGCACACGCACATCGGCTGCCTGTTCTGCCAGCCGCTCAAGGACGACACGAACCTTGTCGTCATCCGCATGGCCGACAAAATCAATGAAAAACACATAACTCCAGACACCGGCGCGGGACGGCCGGGTCTCGACACGGGTCAGGTCAATATTGGCGGCATGGAACGGCGCCAGCAGGTTATACAAGGCGCCCGGCTTGTTGCGCACGGCAACAATGATTGAGGTCTTGTCATCACCGCTCTTGGCAACGTTTTCAGTGCCGATGATGAGGAAGCGCGTGGAATTGTCCGGCATGTCCTCAATCTTTTCATGCAACTTAACCAGACCGTATTGCTCAGCTGCCATGTCACCGGCGATCGCAGCCGCATGCCATTCACCACGGATCCGGCGCGCAGCTTCGGCATTACTCGACACAGCAACACGCTCAGCCTTGGGGAAGTGGGAATCAAGCCATTTGCGGCACTGCGCGAGTGACTGGGCATGGGAATAGATGCGGG
The DNA here is from genome assembly GCA_937864065.1 of uncultured Cellvibrionales bacterium. Classification (GTDB taxonomy): domain Bacteria; phylum Pseudomonadota; class Gammaproteobacteria; order Pseudomonadales; family UBA7239; genus UBA7239. The sequence goes on from CALMIC010000062.1 coordinate 12,066, forward strand.
TGATGCTTTCTGTTTTCGTGACATCGGAAACGAGCAGGTGGTGATGGATACGCAGCTCGACCTCGCCACAGATACGTACGCTGGAATCCAGGAAATTATCCAGCGTGTGATTCACAACCCCTTCAGTGGAGTTCTCGACTGGCACGACACCGTAATTCACTGCACCAGCGGCCACTTCCCTGAATACCTCATCAATGGCAGCCATCGGGATAGAAACACAGGCATGGCCGAAATGCTTCAACGCAGCTGCCTGGGTGAAAGTACCTTCTGGACCGAGGTAGGCAACTCGAACCGGCTGCTCCAGCGCCAGGCAAGCTGACATGATCTCGCGGAACAGGCGCGCCATTTCCTCATTGCCCAACGGCCCGGTATTACGCGCCATCACATTGCGCAAGACCTGGGCTTCCCTTTCCGGACGATAAAATACGGTTGCAGGGTCTTCTGCTTTCTTGACCTCCGCCACCTCCTGCGCACAACGAGCCCGCGCCGAAATCAGCTCCTGGATTTGTGCATCGATCGCATCGATTTCTTCACGCAGCTGCTGCAGGGTTCTGCTCATCTCACCCTCTCTCAACCGTGCCGCGCAGCAAAAGCCTGCATGTAGGCAATCAGGGCATCCACCGCATCTTCACCAACGGCATTATAGATACTGGCACGCATGCCACCGACAGAACGATGCCCTTTCAGGTTGAGCAAGCCGGCCTCCTCGGCACCGGCGAGGAACGGCTTGTCGAGTTTCTCATCCGGCAACACGAAGGGCACGTTCATCCACGAGCGACTCTGCAATTCCACGGGATTGCGGTAAAAACCACTGCTATCGATATAGCCATACAATTTTTTCGCCTTGCGCTCGTTGATGGCTGCCATGCCTTCAACGCCGCCTTGCGCTTTCAGCCATTTGAACACAAGTCCGGCCAGGTACCAGGCATAAGTCGGCGGCGTGTTGTACATAGATTCATTGTCAGCGGCGACTTTCCAGTCGAGCATGGTCGGCGTGATATCACGCGCCCTACCGAGCAAGTCTTCGCTAACGATGACGATTGTCAAGCCTGCCGGACCAATGTTTTTCTGGGCACCCGCGTAAATCACGCCGAATTTCGACACATCAACCGGACGCGACAAGATAGTTGACGACATGTCGGCCACGAGCGGCACGTTACCGGTATCCGGTATCCAGTGAAATTCCACGCCACCGATAGTCTCGTTGGGCGTGTAATGGAAATAGGCAGCGTTCTTGTCCAGCTTCCAGCCATCAAATGCCGGAATAGTCGAGAAATTGCTGTCCTTGGCAGATGCCACGACATTGACCTTGCCGTAACGCTGCGCTTCCTCAATGGCTTTCTTCGACCACTGCCCGGTATTGAGGTAATCCGCGCTGCCACCAGAAGGCATCAGGTTGAGCGGAATCGCCGAGAACTGCATCGATGCACCGCCCTGCAGGAACAACACCTTGTAGTTGGCCGGGATATGCAGCAGCTCTCGCAGGTCCTGCTCTGCCGCCGTCGCAATGGCCACCATCTCGTCCGAGCGATGGCTCATTTCCATCACCGACAAGCCACGGCCCTGCCAATCGAGCATCTCGTCGCGGGCCTGCGCCAGTACCGCTTCCGGCAGTGCTGCCGGACCTGCACAAAAATTGAATTTCCTGCCCATTACCGCTTACTCGTCAATACCAGGTTCAGCATCATCACCCTCTTCCGTTTCCGCAATACGTTCGACGCCGACCAGGTTCTCGTCTTCCTTCAGGCGAATTACGCGCACACCCTGCGTGTTGCGCGACAGAACGGAGATCTCGTCCGTGCGCGTGCGCACCAGGGTGCCCTGGTCAGAAATCAGCATCAGCTGGTCACCATCAAACACCTGCACGGCACCAACCAGGCTGCCATTGCGTTCGGAAGTCTGCATGGCGATCACACCTTGCGTGCCACGACCCTTGGTCGGGAACTCGTCAGACTCGGTGCGCTTGCCATAGCCGTTCTGGCTGACTGTCAGGATCTTGCCGCCTTCGGCCGGGACGATAAGCGCAATCATGCGTGCATCATCAGCGAGGCGGATACCGCGCACACCGCGCGCCGTCCGCCCCATGGCCCTGACATCTTCTTCCTCGAAACGGACGGCCTTGCCGTTGCTGGCGAAGAGCATGATGTCGTTCTTGCCATTGGTAATCGCAGTGCCGACCAGCACATCCCCTTCGTCGAGCTCCAATGCACGCAAACCAACAGAGCGCGGGCGCGAGAATTCTGTCAGGAAGGTTTTCTTCACGGTGCCGTTGGCCGTTGCCATGAAGATGTAATGTTCTGCAGTGTATTCCTTAACTGGCAGGATGGAGGTAATGCGCTCGCCCTCCTCCAGCGGCAACAGGTTGACCATCGGCCGCCCGCGCGCGCCGCGTGCTGCCACCGGAATCTGGTAGACCTTGAGCCAGTAGACCTTGCCGACATTGCTGAAGCACAGGATGGTGTCGTGTGTGTTGGCAATGAGCAGGTGCTCGACAAAATCCTCGTCCTTCACGGCAGTCGCCGACTTGCCCATGCCCCCGCGTTTCTGCGCCCGGTATTCATCCAGTGGCTGCGCCTTGGCATAACCGGCGTGGGAAATGGTCACCACACGGTCTTCCGGCGTGATCAGGTCTTCCATGGTCAGGTCGAGCTGTGAACTGCTGATTTCAGTGCGGCGCTCGTCGCTGTAATCCGTCTTGACCTGTTCCAGCTCCTCGCGGATCACTTCCATCAGGCGTTTGTAGCTGCCGAGGATACCCAGGTATTCTGCGATCTGGTCCAGTTTTTCCTGGTATTCGGCCAGCAGTTTTTCATGCTCCATGCCGGTCAGGCGGTGCAGGCGCAGGTCGAGGATCGCTTGTGCCTGTTCGGCTGACAGGTAATACATGCCTTCACGCAGGCCGAATTCCGGTCCAAGGTTTTCCGGGCGGCAGGCTGCGTCGCCGGTGCGTTCCAGCCACTGTGCCACGGTGCCGGGTCGCCAGCCACGGGCAATGAGGCGTTCTTTCGCATCGGCCGGTGTCGGCGACTGGCGGATCAGTTCGATCACTTCGTCGATATTCGAGATGGCAACCGCAAGGCCTTCAAGGATATGGCCGCGCTCGCGCGCCTTGCGCAGCAGGTAGACCGTACGCCGCGTCACCACCTCACGGCGATGGCGGATGAACGCTTCCAGCATCTCTTTCAGGTTCAGCGTTTTCGGCTGGCCGTCGACCAACGCAACCATGTTTATACCGAACACAGTCTGCAACTGGGTCTGCGCATACAGGTTGTTGAGCAGCACTTCGCCGGATTCGCCGCGCTTCAGTTCTATCACCACGCGCAAGCCGTCCTTGTCAGACTCGTCGCGCAACTCTGAAATGCCCTCGATTTTCTTTTCCTTGACCAGCTCCGCGATCTTCTCGATCAAGCGCGCCTTGTTCACCTGGTAGGGCAGTTCGTGAATGATGACCGTTTCGCGATTGGCCTTGTCATC
>CALMIC010000063.1 GCA_937864065.1 uncultured Cellvibrionales bacterium
CAATACCCGAAACATTACTGGCCGGAAAATCCGCTGGAGGCGGAACCGACCCGCCGCACCAAAGCCGCCGATGACCGCGCGCGCAAACGGGATGCATGACATGCGGGTCAAATCGTTTCCGCCCGTCGTGTCGCCACAATCGCGCGTGCTCGTGCCGGGATCAATGCCCGGCGTCGCTTCCCTCAACGCAGGACAGTATTACGCCCACCCGCGCAATGCCTTCTGGCCCGTGATGCAAGCCGTGGCGGGCATCGACAGCCAGGCGGCGTATGCGGAGCGACTGGCACAGTTGCAGGCCAGCGGCATTGCGTTGTGGGATGTGATTGGCAGCTGCGAGCGCCGATCTCGCAACCAAAATAAAAGCCTGGTCAGTGATCACGGAATTTCTTTGAGCGCGTTCAGCGCGGGCGCATATCCTGCAAGTGCTGCCCGACCGCGAGCCACGCGCCGAGCACGCCCAGTACCATGCCGATAAACAGCAGGCCCACCGCCATCCCTGTATCCATGCCGCGCAACACGAAGCCGGAATGGTAGAGCGCTGCCAGTTCCGTGACCGGCCCAAGGATGCTGTAGTAACCGGCCAGCACCAGCAATACCGCGACGGCACCGCCGGACAGCCCGAACCAGAAACCGCTGTAGAGGAACGGCCGGCGCACAAAGGCATCGGTGGCGCCGACGAGTTTTGCCACGACGATTTCCGCGCGGCGATTCTCGATCGCCAGGCGGATCGTGTTGCCCACCGACAACAACGCACCGACGCCCAGCAAGGCCGCCAATGCGATCGTCATCTGTTTGCCGAGCTGCATGATGTGGAACAACTTGCGCACCCATTCCAGATCGGCCTGCACGTTGTCGACCTGGGGCAGTTGTTGCGCAGCCATTTGTAACTGGTGCACCACTTCAGCAGGCGTTGCATTATGCAACTCGACCACCAGCACTGGCGGCAGCGGGTTTTCCTCGAGCAATTCCAGCGTGCCGGACAAGTCGGCTGTTTTCTCGAATTCGGCCAGGCCCTGTTCCGGCGTGATTAACAACACCGCTTTCACGGCTGCATCCTGCTGCAACGCCTGCTGCACCGCGGCAATCTGGTCCGCTGCGGCAGTGCGCTGCAGGAATACCGACAGGCGCGGCGCACCATCCCAGCGTTCGGCCAGTTGCTGCAGGTTGTCGATGGCCAGTGTGAACAGGGTCGGCAACGCCAGCGTGATGCCAATAACCAGCGCTGTCAGCAAGTGCTGCAGCGGCGCCAGACGGAGACGGCGCAAACTGTCACGCGCCGATTCGCGATGGTGGCTGGACCAGGCTTCGAAAACTTCGCGCCAGCTGATCGTCGTCGCACTGGCACCGCGCACGGCTGGTTTTTCTTTGCCTGTCTCGCGGCGGCTCATGCACCTGCTCCCGTCGGTTGGCCACCGCGCAGCAAGCGTCCGCGACGCAGCACCATTTCGCGATGGCCGAAACGCGCCACCAGATCGAGGTCATGCGTGGCGATCAGCACCGTCACACCAACACGGCTGAAATCCTCGAACAGCCGCATGATCTCGGCGGATAGTTCCGCATCGAGGTTACCGGTAGGCTCGTCGGCAATCAGGATCGGCGGCTTGTTCACCACCGCCCGCGCAATGCCCACCCGCTGCTGTTCACCACCGGACAATGCGATCGGGTAATACTGCTCGCGTTCGAGCAGGCCGACCTTGTCGAGTGCGGCGCGCACCCGGCGACCGATGTCGCGTTCGGGAAAGCCACTGATGCGCAGCGGCAGCGCCACATTGTCAAACACAGTGCGGTCCACCAGCAGCTGGTGATCCTGGAACACGACGCCGATATGGCGCCGGTAATAGGGGATGCGCCCGACACCCATGCGGTTCAGCTCCTGCCCGGCGACCACGATCCTGCCCTGTGTCGGCCGCTCCATCAGCATCAGCAGTTTCAGCAATGTGCTCTTGCCGGCACCGGAATGCCCCGTCAGGAACGTCATCTCGCCTGGCGACAGGGTGAAGCTGACATTGGCCAGCGCTTCGTAGCCATTCGGGTAGCGTTTGCCAACCTGCTGGAACTCGATCATGCGGCCACGATCATGCAGCAGACTTGTCAAACAGCGCGCGGATGAAATCGCGAGCATTGAATACCTGCAGGTCATCCACCTGCTCACCGACACCGATGAAGCGGATCGGCAAGCGCAGCGCCTCACTCATTGCGAAGATCACGCCGCCCTTGGCGGTGCCATCGAGCTTGGTCAGTGCAATGCCGGTCACATTGACGGCTTCGCCGAACAGGCGCGCCTGGTTGATCGCATTCTGTCCAGTGCCCGCATCCAGCACCAGCAGCACTTCGTGCGGCGCCTTGTCATCGAGCTTGCCGATCACGCGCTTCACTTTCTTGAGCTCCTCCATCAGGTTGCTCTTGTTGTGCAGGCGGCCTGCCGTGTCGGCAATCACTACATCGATATTGCGCGACTGGGCAGCTTTCACTGCATCAAAAATCACTGAGGCGCTGTCTGCGCCCGTATGCTGGGCAATCACCGGCACACCATTTCGCTCACCCCATACCTGCAGCTGCTCGACGGCAGCGGCACGGAAGGTATCGCCGGCCGCCAGCATGACGCTGCGCCCTTCGCGCTGCAGGCGGTGCGCCAGCTTGCCGATGGTGGTCGTCTTGCCGGCGCCGTTGACACCCACCACGAGGATGACAAACGGCTTGCACGACGCATCGACCTGCAATGGCGCTTCACTCACTTTCAGCATCTCGTAGAGGTTGTCCTGCAGCGCCTCGTACAAGGCATCACCGTCCGTGAGCTCCTTGCGCGCCACGCGGCCGGTCAGGTTGTCGAGGATCACGGTGGTGGCCTCGATGCCGACATCGGCAGCGAGCAGTTGTGTCTCAAGGTCTTCCAGCAGGTTATCGTCGATTTGCTTCTTGCCGAGCAGGATGGTGCCCACCCCTTCGCCGATCGCACTGCCCGTGCGCGCCAGGCCACGCTTGATGCGGCTGAACAGGCTTTCCTTCGCGGTTTCTCCTGTTGCGGCTTCCGGCTGGGCTGGCTGCGCCGGCTCGGCAGCGACGGCAGCGGGTGGTATGGCCGGCTCGGCCACGGGTGGCGCAGGCGGCGCCTCGGGCTTTTCGCGCTTGAGGAAACCGAACAAACCCTTTTTCTCACCCTGCTCCCCGGCCGGCGACTGCGCGGGCGGCACGGCCGCCGCGTTATCGGGTTGCTGGTCCTTGTCTTTGCCGAAGCCGAAAATTGCCATGGGTAACCGGTTGCGCGCGTAATCAGTGGGGATGGACTGCGAGGCTGTTATCCTACCATTTCCACACTGACCGATCAGGGCGATAAGTGCGCAAACCTTCTGCTACAACCGGCCCGCGCCCAACCAAGGCGCACGACAATCGCGTGCGTATCATCGGCGGGTGCTGGCGTGGCCGCAAACTCGCCTTTCCCGATGCCGCAGGCTTGCGGCCCACTGGCGACCGTATCCGTGAAACCCTGTTCAACTGGCTACAACCCGACCTGCCCGGCGCCCAATGCCTGGACCTTTTCGCGGGCAGTGGTGCGCTGGGTTTCGAGGCCTTGTCGCGTGGTGCTGCACATTGCGTCATGGTAGAGCGCAACGCGCTTGCCTTGCGCTCGCTGGAGGCAGCACGCCAGTTGCTGCAAACGGACGCCGCTGAGATCATCAATGGCGAGGCGCTATCCTGGCTGGCTGTTGCGAGCGGCCGTTTCGACATCGTCTTCATCGACCCGCCATTTGCCGACACCGCGCTGGCCCCTGCCGTGATCGCGGCAGCCCTGGAGCGTCATGCCCTGCTGGCCCCGCACGCACTGCTGTATATCGAACAAGCCGCCTCGCAGCCGCTGGTACCACCGCCCGGCTTTGTGGCACATCGGCAACAGCGGGCTGGCCAGGTAAGTTACGGCCTCTGGCGCCGCACAGAAAATAACCTTTGAGCACTCTGGCAAATTGGTTAACATGCAGTCGCTTCTTTCTTGGTCTTTACCTTCTGCTTCCGGGATCCCTGCATGCGTCGTGTCATTTACCCCGGCACTTTTGACCCCATCACCAATGGCCATGTCGACCTGGTCGAGCGCGGCTGCCGCCTGTTCGGGTCGGTAGTGGTGGCTGTTGCATCCAGTCGCCGCAAAGGCCCGCTCTTCACCCTGGAGGAGCGGGTTGCACTGGCAAAAAAAGTGCTGGGCCATCTCGAGAATGTCGAAGTGATCGGCTTTGACGTACTGCTGGTGGATTTCGCGCGCCAGCAAAAAGCCCAAGGCATCTTGCGCGGCCTGCGTGCGGTGTCGGATTTCGAATACGAATTCCAGCTGGCGAACATGAATCGCGCCATTGCACCGGATGTGGAAAGCCTGTTCCTGACGCCGGCTGACCACCTGTCCTACATTTCTTCGAGTCTGGTGAAGGAAATCAGCTCGCTCGGCGGTGATGTGACGAATTTTGTGCATCCACTGGTGGTGGAAGCACTGGAGCAAAAGTTCGGCAGCAAACAAGGCTGATGCCTGCCACTGCCCACTGACCGGAAAACCGGAAAACAAAACCGCAGGACAAAGATGCCCTGCGGTTTTTTTATTGTGGTGCTGGAAAGAACTTATTCAGCAACGGTTTCCGGTTCGACCGCTTCCTCTTCTTTCTGGGTAGCTGACTCGCTGCGGTTGTAACCCGGACGCGTGCAGCCGAGGCAACGCACAAAGGTGTACATCGCCGGACGCACCACCAGGACTTCACCGGCTTCAGTCGCACCACCGGAGGCCAGGGTGAAAGGCAATGCCACGACATAAACGGCTGAGCCGAGCACGGTTTGTACGATGCCGATCGGGCGCATCAGGAACAGATCGGTGTACATTTCGATCGCCGTTGGCTTGTCGCCATTGAACGGGTCTGCTGCCACTTGCGCAAAAGCATTGACTGACGGCAACAACAGGCTGGCAGCCAACAGCGGCGATGCGAGTTTCTTGAGATTCAGTGCCATGCCAGTGCTCCTTTGAAGTTGGCAAGTTTTCGAGATGTCCGCGCTAACCTTATGATTTGACAGGCGCGATACCGTAAAGTAATGCGGCATCCGTGATTTTGCAAGCTTTTCCTTGGCGCATTGTGCGGATTTGTGAACTGCTGGCCTGTTTCAGGCCTGGCAGGCAGGGCAGAACACCGTCGCCCGCTGGCCCAAGCGCAGGCCTTCCAGGGTCGCGCCGCAGCGCTTGCACGCCTCCCCTTCCCGCCCATAAACATACAATTGCTGGGCAAAATAGCCCGGCTTGCCGTCGCCACCGACGAAATCCCGCAACGTAGTGCCGCCCTGCCGTATCGCCCGCGCCAGGATGGCCTTGACCTGCCTGACCAGAGCCCGGCATTCAGCGGGCGCCAGCGATGCACCCGGGCGAGCCGGATGGATGCCGGCCAGGAACAGCGCTTCATTGGCGTAGATGTTGCCGACCCCGACCACGATGTGGTTATCCATCAACAGGGTCTTGATAGCCTGCCGCCGGCCCGACAGGCTGCGCTGCAGGTAGCTCGCCGTGAAGGCTGCGGTCAATGGTTCCGGACCCAGCCCAGCCAGCAGCGGATGCACGGCGGGATCGCCGTCCGTCCAGAGCCAGGCCCCGAAACGGCGCGGGTCGCAGTAGCGCAGGCAACCGCCATTGGCCAGCTCCAGCTCGATATGGTCGTGCTTCAGGCGCGGGGACACCGGATCCACCATCCGCAGGCTGCCGGACATGCCCAGGTGGATGATCAGCGTGCCCTTGTCCAGCTGCAGCAGCAGGTACTTGGCCCGTCGGTCCACCCGCTGGATCACCTGGCCAACCAGCCGGCGTTCCAGCCCCGGCGGCACCGGCCAGCGCAGGCGCCTTTCATGTACCCGCAGGCGGCGCACAATCTGCCCGGCCAGCCATGGCTCAATGCCACGGCGGGTGGTCTCGACTTCAGGCAGTTCGGGCATCGCTGCAGTCTGCGTCAATCAGGCACAAAAAAGCCCGGCCAAGCCGGGCTTTTCCAGTAAGGAAGCACTTACTTGATTTTGGCTTCCTTGTAGATCACGTGCTGGCGGATCACCGGATCGAATTTCTTGATCTCCATTTTCTCCGGCATGGTGCGCTTGTTCTTGTCAGTGGTATAGAAGTGGCCAGTGCCAGCGGTCGATACCAGGCGGATCTTGTCACGCATGATGATTACTCCCGTTCAGATTCAGATCAGACTTTGCCGCCAGCGGCGCGGATATCAGCCAGC
>CALMIC010000064.1 GCA_937864065.1 uncultured Cellvibrionales bacterium
ATCATCATGCACATGTGGCGCGCCTCGATGATGACACCGACGCCGGCGGCACTGGTCACATCGCGGATGGTGGTGGCGATCTGCTGCGTCAGGTTTTCCTGGATCTGCAGGCGACGGGCGTACATGTCGATGATGCGCGCCACTTTCGACAGGCCCAGCACCTTGCCGGTGGGGATGTAGGCGACGTGGCACTTGCCGATAAACGGCAGCATGTGGTGTTCGCACATCGAATACAGCTCGATATCCTTCACCAGCACCATCTCGTTGCAGTTGGAATCGAACAGCGCGCCGTTGATCACTTCGTCCAGGCTTTGCTGGTAACCGCGCGTGAGGAACTGGAAGGCCTTGGCGGCGCGCATCGGGGTGTCGCGCAGGCCGTCGCGGTTCAGGTCTTCGCCGATGGCGGTGATGATTTTCGCGAAGGATTCTTGCATCGTCTGCTCCATGGATTCGTACGTCGGGTCGTGCGGCCACAGTACGGGAAGCGGCCGGCGAGGTCAAAGCCGGCGAGCCACTTTTCGGTAAATGCGTGACAACCGGATTTGTAGGGTTTTTCGCCTGTACAATGACTTTTTTTGGAGTGTTTCACCCATGACCCTGCAGGACTGGCTCAACGCCACCATGGCGCAGCTCGACAGCGCTGGCGTCTTCCTCGGCCACGGCACCGACAACAGCTGGGACGAGGCGCTGCACCTCACGCTGCCGTTGCTCGGCATCCCGTTTGATGCCGATCCCTCGGTGCTGCAGCGTGAGCTCACGGCTGACGAGCTGGCCGCCCTGCAGGCCGCTCGTGAGCGACGCATTGCCGGGCGCATTCCCACGCCGTACATCACCCGGCAGGCCTGGTTTTGCGGCCTGCCGTTCTACGTGGACGAACGCGTGCTGATCCCGCGCTCGCCGATCGGCGAACTGATTGAAGACGGTTTCTACCCCTGGCTGCAGCACGAGCCGGCCCGCATCCTCGACCTGTGCTGCGGCAGCGCCTGCATCGCCATCGCCTGTGCCGAAGCCTTCCCGGACGTGCAGGTGGACGCGGCCGACATCGATCCCGACGCACTGGCCGTGGCAGCGATCAACATCGAACGCTACGGCCTGCAGGGCAGGGTAAAAGCCGTGCGCTCGGACCTGTTCAGCGGCCTGGCCGACCGCCGCTATGACCTCATCGTCTGCAACCCGCCGTATGTCGATGCCGATGACATGGCCAGCCTGCCGGACGAATACCGCCATGAACCGGCCCTGGCCCTGGCCAGCGGCAATGACGGGCTCGACTTCACCCGGCGCCTGCTGCGCGAGGCCGCCGCCCACCTGACGGACAACGGCATCCTCGTGTGCGAAGTGGGCAACAGCGCCGAGGCGCTGGAACAGGCCTTCCCGACCGTGCCGTTTATGTGGCTCGAATTCACGCGCGGCGGCGACGGTGTGTTCCTGCTCACGGCCGCCGAATTGACAGCGCACGCCGACAGCTTTCTGTGACGCTGTTCACATCTTGCGCCCGCGCCGGGATGGCTCCCTTGCATCCGGGCAGGGTGCAGGCGATAGTGGAATCACAAATAAATCAATAACAAGCACGTTGGCGACGACGTGGGTAACAGGGAGTCGTACCATGGCCCGTTTATCTGTCTTTCCTTTTTTCCTGCTGTTGCGGCTGGGGCTGCTGTGCCTGGGCGGGATGCTGGGCAGTGGGGCAGCGCAAGCCGCGGCAGGTGATCTGGATGCTGCTTTTGGCAATGGCCAGGGATACGTCAGTTTGTCGTTGCCGTCGATACAGTTTGGTGACAGCCCGACATCGTCGGTGTTGCAGCCGGATGGCAAGCTGGTGATGGCAGGTCACACGCTCGCCAGCAATGGAGCGTCTTACGCGAATGATTTTGCGCTGGTGCGCTACAACCTGGATGGTTCACTGGATGCCGGTTTCGGCGTTGGCGGCAAAGTCATTACACCTCTCACGTCCGGTAGTGAAACTGATTATGCGTACAGCGTGTTGTTGCAACCGGATGGCAAGATCGTGGCGGCAGGATCTGCTGGCTACCAGCTGGGGGTAGTGCGCTACAACCCTGATGGTTCACTGGATGCCGGATTTGCACAGGGTGGCAAGTTGATTGCTGGCGGTAGCGGCTTTATTGAAGCATTTGCGATTGCCCGGCTGGCAGATGGCAGGCTGCTGGTTGCCGGGCGGGGTAACACGAATGGTGTCTGGCTGGCGCGTATCAATACCAATGGCGCGCTGGATGCGACCTTTGGCAATGGCGGCATTGTGGTTGTTGCCAGCGGAATTCTCTACCCGTCGCCTTCTTTGGAAATGATCCAGCAGCAAGATGGCAAACTGGTGCTTGCCCAGAGCAGCAACGGGAGAGACTTTGTGCTGTTGCGCGTCAATCCCGATGGCATACCGGATACAACATTCGATGGCGATGGTGTCCAGACTGTTACGGATATAGGCAGTGGTAGCTATGCTTACCTGGCGCACATTGTCCAGCAAGCTGATGGTAAATTGGTGGCAGTTGGCGAGGCAAACGATAAAGTTGTAGTGGTGCGCTACAATCCCGATGGTTCGCTGGATGCCGGTTTCGATGGTGATGGAAAACTGTTCAGTGTTGCAGGCGTGGCTGTCGCTGTTCGCCAGCAGCCGGATGGCAAGCTGCTCGTTGGTGCAAGAAACTCCATTTCTCTGTCTTTCCTCAGGTACAACACGAATGGTTCGCTTGATACCGGTTTTGATAGTGATGGTGTGCTGCCATTTGCAATTCCAGCAACGGGTTCATTTTACTGGAATACCTTTTGGTTGGATGATGCGGGTCGTTACTGGTTGTCCGGCAGTCTCGATGGTGATTATGTTGCCTTGCGCCTGAACCCGGATGGCTCCTTCGATAACAGCTTTGACCAGGATGGTGTTGCCATCACCAATGTAGGTACTACTGCAAACCTGCAGGCCACCGATGTGCTGCAGCAACAGGATGGCAAACTGGTGGCGCTTGGCGTTCTTTGCAGTTACGGGGTCTGTGATCGCTATGCCAGTCAGAACACTACCATCTATAACATCAAGATCAGCAATGATGTCGTTCTCGCGCGATACCGGCCGGATGGCACGCTGGATAGCACCTTTGGCAACCAGGGATGGGTAATAACGGACATTGCCGGTTCCAGTCATGATTTTCCGGCCAGCATCATCCAGCAGGCCGATGGCAAACTGGTCGTCGTCGGTTCCGTTGTAGAAGGCGGAATCAGGAAAAGCGCAATGCTGCGTTACCGGCAGGATGGCACACTCGATGCCAGGTTCGCGAACGGTGGCAAGCTGGTTATGCAGCAAGGCCTCAGTAGTTACCTGGCCGGTGTGGTACAGCAGCCGGATGGCAAGCTGGTTGTCACGGGTTCAACTTATGTGCAGGCGACAACATCTCATCAGGATTACGACGTCTACCTCGCACGCTATAACGCCAATGGTTCGGTGGATACGACATTCGGTGACCATGGCGTCATCGTCACGCGTGTGAGCACCGCCAATGACTTTGCCGATGTGTTGTTGCGACAGGCGGATGGCAAGCTGGTGGTGGCTGGCAGCAGGCCGGCTCGCATCGCTGTGGTGTTGCGCTATAACGCGGATGGTTCGCCGGATGCCGGGTTTGGTGCCAATGGCACATTGTTGTTCGATGCCTTTGAAGCCTACGGAAACCTTCTCAGCCTGGCGCAGCAGCAGGATGGAAAATTGGTGGCTGCAGGTTATACGGATGATAATAGTGACGGCAGTGTGCAAACGTTGGTGCTTGCCCGGATCCGGCCAGACGGACAACTGGACGGCACGTTTGATGCCGACGGCATCTTGCGCATGCCGTCGGTCGCCGAGGCCGCAGCGGTTGTGCCGCAGGAAGACGGCAAGTTGCTGGTCACTGCCGGTGACCAGCAGATTCGCTTGCTGCCAACGGGCTTGCGCGACAGCAGTTTTGGCACGAATGGCGCTATCACCCTGCAAGCCGATGGCAAGAAATTCACAGCCAATGCGGCGATCCGCCAGTTTGATGGTCGTTTGCTGCTGGCAGGTGCCATTGTGCACTATAGCAACATTTACAACACGTATAGTTACCTGGGTTTGCTGCGTCTGGAAACCGGTGCAGTGGATGGCGACGGCGATGGCTATATCGATGTTGTGGATGCATTCCCGGCCAACCCGGATGAAGCCGTCGATACTGACAAGGACGGTATCGGCAATGCCACCGATGCCGACGATGATGGCGATGGCATGCCCGATGGCGCGGATGAATTCCCGCTGGATCCGCTCAAGTGGGTGGATGAATCCGATGCGGACAACATTGCCGACAGTGATGATAACTGCCCCAATGTCGACAATCCGGCGCAGCTGGATACCGACAATGATGGCGCTGGTGATTACTGTGACGACGATGATGATGCCGATGGCGTGCCGGATGCCCAGGATGCTTTGCCACAGGATCCCGCAGAGACCAAGGACACGGATGCCGATGGTGTGGGCGATAATGCCGACCCGGATATTGATGCCGACGGTGTGCAGAACGCTGCCGACAACTGTCCCCTGGTTTCCAATAGTGACCAGTTAGACCATGACGGCGACAGCCAGGGCGATGCCTGTGATACCGATGACGATGGTGATGGTGTGGCCGATACGGCCGATGCCTTCCCGCTGGATCCTCTGGAAACCGCAGACACCGACCGCGATGGCAGCGGAAATAATGCTGACAGCAACGATGACAATGACAACTGGCCGGATGCCACTGATTGCATGCCGCTGGTGGCCTATCTCGACTGCAGTTTTTCAGCGGATGGCAAGCTCACTACAGCGATTGGCACTGGTATCGACTATGCACATGTGGTGATCCAGCAGGCGGATGGCAAGCTGGTGGCCGCTGGCTATGCCACCAATGGCACGAAAAAGAACTTCGCGTTGGTGCGTTATAACCAGGACGGCTCCCTGGATGCAGGGTTTGACAGTGATGGCAAGGTTTCGACCGCTATAGGCGCAGAAAATGACGAAGTGCTTTCGCTGGTCCAGCAGGCGGACGGCAAGCTCGTTGCCGCCGGTTACAGCCAGAGCGGCGGCAAGGCGCGTTTTGCGCTGGTGCGCTACAACGTAGATGGGTCACTGGACGGCGGTTTCAATAGTGGCTCTCCCCTAACAATCGTCATTGATGCAAATTATGACAACAAGGCCACATCGGTGATCCAGTTGGCGGATGGCGGCTTGTTGGTCAGCGCTAATGTGTCGTCGAATGCCTATGCACTGCGCTTCAATAGTGCAGGTGTGCGCGATACATCTTTTGGTGCTGCTGGTACTGGCTTTTTAAACCTCGCGATGGGTGAAGTGGCTGCAGTTGTCCAGCTGGCCAATGGCAATTTGTTGTTTGCCGGATCTTACAGCAATGCATTTGCGCTGGTGTGTGCAACTGCCAATGGGCAGAAGGATCCTGCGTTCAATAATGGCGTGCGTCGCGTTTACGCGACCCTGAGTAACTGGGGCAGGGCGCGGGCAATGATCCAGCAGCAGGATGGCCGGATTGTCGTGGTTGGCCAGAACAATGATGGCAAGGGCGGCACGAATGATGTGGCGCTCGCGCGCTTTCATCCGGATGGTAAGCTGGATACGTCATTTGGCAATACGGGCGTTGTCGTGACGCCAGTCACGCCCAACAACGATATCGCCTATTCCATCGTGCAGCAGGCCGACGGCAAGCTGCTGGTGGCGGGCAGCACCAATAATGGCAGCAACAATGACCCGTTGTTGCTGCGCTACAACGGTGATGGCACCCTCGATAGCGCATTCGGTATCGGCGGCATGCATGTTGTGCCGTTGATGCCGGGCGGCGATGCTTTCGAGTCCATCACGCTGCAGTCAGACGGCAGGCTGGTGGCGGCAGGCTATGCAAACAGCGATTTCGCTGTTGCCCGGTTTGTCCTCGGGCAGGATGCCGACGCTGATGGCGTCTATGATGCTGGCGACTGGTTTCCTGCCGATCCGGGGCAATGGGCGCGTCCTCCCGTGTTGCTGGATACCGACAGCGATGGTGTGCCGGATGCACAGGATAACTGTGTGTCGCAGCCCAATACTGACCAGGCCAATCATGACGGCGATGCGGACGGCGATGCGGACGGCGATGCCTGCGATCCGGATGATGACAATGATGGCGTGGCAGACAGTCAGGATCTCTGGCCGTTTGATCCGGCAGAGGCTTCAGACAATGATGGTGATGGCCTGGGTGATAACGCTGACACCGATGACGATAACGACGGCGTGCCGGATGCCGGTGATCCACTGCCGTTATCGGCGTACCTCGATCCTTCTTTCGGTGTTGCGGGCATCGCCCGCGTGCAGGATACGGCGGTATCGGAATACCACAGCCTTGTGGTGCAACTGGCGAATGGCCAACTGGTATCAGCAGGTTTCTCCAGGAACAGCGTCACAAAATACGACGACTTGCTCCTGCGTCGCTTCAATGCGGACGGCAGCCTGGACAGCAATTTCGGCACCCAGGGCAAGGTACGGTTTTCCCCCACTGATACGAAACTGGCGACCACCGATGACCGCTATGTGACACCGACAGCCATTATTGAGCAGGCAGACGGCAAACTGGTGGTTGCCATGACAATGCGGCTTTATTTCGCCTGGCCAAAAATCCTGCTGGTGCGCTTCAACCCCGATGGTTCGCTGGATCCCTCGTTTGATGGCGATGGCCTGGTGGTGACAAGGATTGCATCAGAAGATGTCGCCAATGCCTTGCTGCAACAACCCGATGGCAAACTGGTGATTGCCGGTTATACCGCCACTGACAGGGATAACAAGCGTTTCCTGCTGGCCCGCTACAACATCGACGGCTCGCTAGACACCACGTTTGATAATGATGGCTATGTCG
>CALMIC010000065.1 GCA_937864065.1 uncultured Cellvibrionales bacterium
CGAAAACGAAAACGAAAGCGAAACCGGCCACCAGGCCGCTGAAACTGAAATTGCCGGATAACCCCTACCGGGGCGAGGTGGCACAGTGGGAAGAGGAGCCGCCGCTGCCGGACCTGTTTGCTCCTAAACCGGCGCCGCCCTCACGCCTGGAACTGGGCGGTCGCCTGATCACCGATGACGAGGTGCAGAAAAAGAATCCGGAAGCGGATTTCATCGACACCGTGAAAGGCGCCGAGATCAATATCACGGTGAAGACGAACTGACGGAAACAGTCAGTCACCCCATCCCCTCACATTGCTCAAGTTGGGCTTGGCCTTGGGGTTTTCCTTGTAGACCAGTGCGATATTGCCGATCTGCTGCACCAGCTCGCAGTCACAGACCGTGCACATCTGCTGGATCAGTTCGCGCTTGGTGTCGCGGTCGCCAACTGCGAACTTGACCTTGATGAGCTCGTGGTCGTTGAGGCCGCGGCGCACTTCTTCCAGCACGGTGTCGGCCAGTCCCTTGCCGGCCACCATCACCACCGGGTTCAGCCGGTGGCCGAGGGCTTTCAGGTGCTGGCGGGTCTTGGGGGTGAGGGCCATGGCGGTCTGTCCGGTTGCGGGTCGGGCGAGCATTGTATCGGTTTTGCCGCAACGCCAGCTGCTATCATGGTCGCTGTACAGGACTATCCCCGATGACCGACGATTCCCCGCCCAAGAAACCAGCCCGCAAGTCCGGCCGTTCGCGCAGCAGCGGCCGCTGGCTGAAGGAGCATTTTGATGATCCCTACGTCAAGGAAGCACAGAAGCTCGGCTATCGCTCACGGGCGACCTTCAAATTGCTCGAGATCCAGGACAAGGATCGCCTGATCCGGCCCGGCATGACGGTGGTTGACCTCGGCGCCGCCCCGGGCGGCTGGTCGCAGGTTGCGGTGGGACTGGTCGGCCACCACGGCCGGGTCATCGCCAGCGATATCCTGCCGATGGATTCCCTCGCGGGCGTTGAGTTCATCTGTGGCGATTTCACCGAGGAGGCCGTGTTGCAGGAGATCCTCGACAGCCTGGGTGAGCGCAAGGCCGACCTTGTCATCTCCGACATGGCCCCCAATATGAGTGGAATGACGGCCGTCGACCAGCCGCGGGCGATGTACCTGGTCGAGCTGGCGGCGGAACTGGCGGCACAGGTGCTCAGGCCGGGCGGTGCCTTCCTCACCAAGGTCTTCCATGGGGAGGGGTTTGACGAGCTGCTGAAGCAACTGAAAAGCCAGTATTCAAAAGTGAGCACTCGCAAACCGCAGGCTTCTCGCCCGCGTTCGCGGGAAACCTACCTGCTGGCGCAGGGCTTCAGGGGCTAGGTTAAGGTACTCTCGGTTTTCCGCGGTGCGGGTGGGGAGTCAATGGCCATCGCCGGCTGTCTGTAGTAAGTTGCTGTTGTAACTGATAGGCATTCCTGCCTGACATTAGAGGTGGTTGTTTTGAACGAACTGGCCAAGAACCTGATCCTGTGGAGCCTGATTGCCATCGTGCTGTTGTCGGTGTTCCACAACCTGAGCCCGACGCAGCCCATGGCGGCGCTTGACTATTCCAGCTTCATCCGCGAAGTACAGCAGGAGCGGGTCGAGTCGGTGGTCATCGACGGTCTCAACATCCAGGGCAAGCGGGTGGATGGTTCGACCTTCGAGACCATCCGGCCCAGTGTGCTCGACCAGCACCTCATCGATGACCTGCTCGACAACAACGTGAAAGTCGAGGGTCGTGAGCCGGAGCAGCCGGGCATCCTGCAGCAGTTGTTCTTTGCCGTGTTGCCGGTGCTGCTGATCATCGGTGTGTTCATGTTCTTCATGCGCCAGATGCAGGGCGGCATGGGCGGCAAGGGTGGCCCGATGAGCTTCGGCAAGAGCAAGGCGCGCATGTTGTCGGAAGACCAGATCAAGACCACCTTTGCCGATGTGGCCGGTGTGGATGAAGCCAAGGACGAGGTACAGGAGCTGGTGGAATACCTGCGCGACCCGTCCCGTTTCCAGAAGCTCGGCGGCAAGATCCCGCGCGGCGTGCTCATGTCCGGCCCGCCGGGTACCGGCAAGACCCTGCTCGCCAAGGCGATTGCCGGCGAGGCGAAGGTGCCGTTCTTCACCATTTCCGGTTCCGATTTCGTCGAGATGTTTGTCGGTGTCGGTGCCTCGCGCGTGCGCGACATGTTTGACCAGGCCAAGAAGCACGCACCGTGCATCATCTTCATTGACGAGATTGATGCCGTCGGCCGGCATCGCGGTGGCGGCCATGGTGGCGGCCATGACGAGCGCGAACAGACGCTGAACCAGTTGCTGGTCGAGATGGACGGCTTCGAGGGTCACGAGGGCATCATCGTCATCGCGGCCACCAACCGGCCGGATGTGCTCGACAAGGCCCTGCTGCGCCCGGGCCGTTTCGACCGCCAGGTCTATGTCGGCCTGCCCGATATCCGCGGCCGGGAACAGATCCTCAAGGTGCACATGCGCAAGGTGCCGCTCGACGAGAATGTCAGCGCGTCGGTCATTGCGCGCGGCACACCGGGTTTCTCCGGTGCCGACCTCGCCAACCTCGTCAACGAGGCAGCGCTGTTTGCTGCCCGCGCCAACAGGCGCCTGGTGACGATGGAGGAATTCGAACGCGCGCGCGACAAGATCATGATGGGCGCCGAGCGCAAGTCGATGGTCATGTCCGAGAAGGAAAAGATCATGACGGCCTACCACGAGGCCGGCCATGCCATCGTCGGTTACCTGATGCCGGAACACGATCCGGTGCACAAGGTCACCATCATCCCGCGCGGACGTGCACTCGGTGTCACGCAATACCTGCCGGAAGACGACAAGCACAGCTACAGCCGCCGCTACCTGCTGGGCCGCATTTCTTCTGCCTACGGCGGCCGCATTGCCGAGGAAATCACTGGCGGGCCAGATGCCGTGTCCACTGGTGCGCAGAGCGATATCGAGCACGCCACCGGCATGGCGCGCAACATGGTGACCAAGTGGGGCCTGTCGGAAAAGCTTGGCCCGTTGCATTACGGTGAGGACGATGGCCAGTTCCCCGGCACCGGGCACCCGAACTATTCTGGCGAGACATCGAAGCTGATCGATGAGGAAACGCGGCGGATCATTGACGAGTGCTACAGCAAGGCCGAGCAGATCCTGACTGATAATCGCGACATTCTCGAGGCCATGAAAGATGCCCTGATGGAATACGAGACCATCGACAGCGAACAGGTCGATGACCTGATGGCGCGCCGCAAGGTGCGCCCACCGCGCGACTGGCACGAGCGCGATTTCGACAGCAACACCCGCAGCGGCAGCAAGCCGGAAAGCACACCGGACAAGGCTGCACCGATCGGTGGCCCGGCCGGCGAACACTGAGACGGTGTTGCGCTGATGGAACTCCGTTGCGGCCGGCATGCGCTGGATCTCGCGTCGCCGGTCGTGATGGGCATCCTCAATGTCACGCCGGATTCGTTTTCCGACGGCGGTGCGCTGTACGGCGAAGGCCGCGCCCGCATTGACTACTGCCTGCGCATGGCCGAGGAGATGCTGGCTGATGGCGCGAGTATTCTTGATATTGGCGGCGAATCGACGCGCCCGGGCGCAGCGCCGGTGTCCAGTGATGATGAGCTGGCCCGCGTGCTGCCGGTCGTGGAGGCCATTGCCGCCCGCCTCGATGCCATCATCTCCGTTGATACCAGTAATCCCGTGCTGATGCGCGAGGCTGCCCGTTGCGGCGCGGGCATGATCAATGACGTGCGCGCCTTGCAGCGTGACGGCGCACTGGCCGCTGCTGCCGCCAGCGGTTTGCCGGTCTGCTTGATGCACATGCAGGGTGAGCCCGGCAGCATGCAGGATGACCCGTACTATGCGGACGTGGTGGACGACGTTTGCCAGTGGCTGCAGGTGCGCGCAGCGGCTTGCGAGGCCGGCGGCATCGAGCGGCAGCGCATACTGCTCGATCCCGGTTTCGGTTTCGGCAAGACCCTCGCGCATAACCTGGCGCTGCTGAAACACCTCGACCAGCTGGCCGATCTGCGCTATCCGCTGCTGGTCGGCCTGTCGCGCAAGTCGATAGCGGGTAAAATAACCGGCAAGCCCGTAGGGGAAAGGCTGGCGGCCTCGCTGGCGCTGGCCCAATCGGCGCTGGATCGCGGTGCATCGATCCTGCGGGTACATGACGTTGCTGCCACCAGTGACATGCTGAAAATCTGGCGCGCGGTGCGTGAAGCCGCCTGAGAAAAGGGTTTTTCCATGAGCAAACAGTATTTCGGAACCGACGGCATCCGCGGTCGCGTCGGCGAGCATCCCATCACGCCGGATTTCATCCTCAAGCTCGGCTGGGCGGCCGGCAAGGTGCTGGCGCGCCACGCGACGGACAGCCGCAAGCTGATCCTCATCGGCAAGGACACACGCATTTCCGGTTACATGTTCGAGTCAGCACTGGAAGCCGGCCTGATTGCCGCCGGTGTCAACGTCGGCCTGCTCGGCCCGATGCCGACACCGGCGATCGCCTACCTCACGCGCACGTTCAATGCGCAGGCCGGGATCGTCATCAGTGCGTCGCACAACCCGCATGAGGACAACGGCATCAAGTTCTTCTGTGGCGAGGGGCGCAAGCTGCCGGATGACATCGAACACGAGATCGAGGCGCAGCTGGACGTGCCGATGACGATCGAGGATTCCACCTTGCTCGGCAAGGCGCGCCGCATCAGTGATGCCGCTGGCCGCTACATTGAGTTCTGCAAGAGCACGGTGCCTTTCGGTTTCAACCTGCGCGGCTTGCGCATCGTGGTGGACTGCGCCAATGGTGCCACTTACCACATCGCGCCGAATGTCTTGCGCGAGCTGGGTGCTGATGTGATTGAGATCGCGGTGAAGCCGGACGGCCTCAACATCAACCAGAACTGCGGCTCCACCCATCCTGGCGAATTGCAGCGCGCGGTGCTCGCCGAGTCGGCCGATCTCGGTATCGCGTTCGATGGCGATGGCGACCGCGTGCTGTTTGTCGATGCGCACGGCGAACTGGTGGATGGTGATGAGTTGCTCTATATCATTGCCCGCGACCAGCATGCCAGGGGCGAGTGCAACGGCGTGGTCGGCACCTTGATGAGCAATCTCGGTTTCGAGAATGCCTTGCGTGAACTCGGCATCCCGTTCATGCGCACCAAGGTCGGTGACCGTTACGTGATCGAGGCGATGCAGCAGCATGGCTGGGATCTCGGTGGCGAGAACTCCGGGCATATCGTCTGCAACCACGTCACCACCACCGGTGATGGCGTCGTCTCGGCATTGCAGGTGTTGCTCGCCTTGCGCAATGCCGGCCAGTCGCTCGCGCAACTCAAGCGCGGCATGCAGAAATACCCGCAAGTGATGATCAACGTGCGCGCCGGCCAGAAGGTCGATCTCGATGCGCATCCGCAGATTGCCGAAGCCGTGCGCTCGGCCGAGGACAAGCTCGGGCAGAAAGGCCGCGTGCTGTTGCGTCCATCCGGCACCGAACCGGTGGTGCGCGTGATGGTGGAAGGCGCGGATGCCGACACAGTACGCCCGCTGGCAGCAGACATCGCTGCCGTGGTCCAGACAGCCTTGTCCTGAGCCGCACAGAAAGGAAATGACGATGAAAAATTCGCAACGCCGGCCGCTGGTGGTCGGTAACTGGAAAATGCACGGTACGCTGGTATCGGCCGGTGACTTGCTCAATGCGCTGCGCACCAGCCTGCAACAGAACACGGCAGTGGATGTCGCGGTCTGTGCGCCGTTCGTGCACTTGCCGCTCTGCCGCGAGCTGCTGACCATCAGTGGCATCCGCTGGGGGGCGCAGAATGTCAGTGCCTATGCCCAGGGTGCCTACACGGGTGAAGTGGCGGCCAGCATGCTGGCCGAGCTGGGTTGCCACTATGTGCTGATCGGTCACTCCGAGCGCCGGGCGCTGTTCGGGGAGACTGATGCTGTGGTGGTCGAGAAGCTGCGCCAGGCGCTGGCGGCGGGCATCACCCCGATCCTCTGTGTCGGCGAGACCCTGGCCGAACGCGAACAGGGCAGCACGGAGGCGGTCATTGCCGGCCAGCTGGCGGCGGTGCTGTCGGCGCTGCCGGCCGGGCAGCTGGCGCAACTGGTCGTGGCCTACGAGCCGGTCTGGGCCATTGGCACGGGCAAGACAGCCACCCCCGAGCAGGCACAGGCCGTGCATGCCCATATCCGTCGCCAGTGGGCTGCTGCACAACCGGGGCAGGCCGAGGCGTTGATCGTGCTTTACGGCGGCAGCGTGAAAGCGGATAATGCGCGCCTTATTTTTGCCCAGCCGGATGTCGATGGTGGCCTGGTGGGCGGAGCGGCGCTGGATGCATCCCAGTTCTGCGCCATCGTCAACGCGGCGGAACAAGCATGGAACCATTGATCATTGCACTGCATATCCTGGTCTGCCTGGGGATCGTCGGCCTGATCCTGCTGCAGCAGGGCAAGGGTGCCGAAATGGGCGCCTCCTTCGGCAGCGGCGGTTCGCAAACGCTGTTCGGCAGCGCCGGCAGCGGCAACATGCTGAGCCATGCCACGGCGATCCTGGTGACGATTTTCTTTCTCACCAGCTTCGGCCTTGCCATGCTCGCCAAGCAGCGCGCGACTGCAGGCACAGAAGCCGGTGTGCCGGCCGCCGAGGTGATCGAAGCGCACAATGCGGCACAGCAGCAAGTCCCTGCGGTGCCGCAACCGGCGGGTGATGTCCCGGCAGTGGGCAATCCCGCAGCGCCAGCTGATGTGCCCGCTGCACCGGCACAGCAGTAAAAAGGTTTTGAAGTTTGGCCCAGGTGGTGAAATTGGTATACACGCTACCTTGAGGTGGTAGTGGCGCAAGTCGTGCCGGTTCGAGTCCGGCCCTGGGCACCAATT
>CALMIC010000066.1 GCA_937864065.1 uncultured Cellvibrionales bacterium
ACTCCTCATGGAGTGGTTGTGGGTAGGGTTTATTCGCCGCTCTCGGCGCATTGGGTCTTGCATTCATGGTAATCGCTGCCACAGACCTTCTCGCCATTGGGTGAGCTGGTGGCAGCCTTGCACTCTTCATAGGCAGCATCGCATTCGGCTGCACAGTCGGCAATGGCGGGACTGATTGCCATGGCGGTCAGTAGTGCAAATATCAGGCGAGTCATAGTTGTCATTGTCATGCCCTCAGTGGATGGTGATCGTCAAGGATACTGGGTGGTGGGTGTGCCCAGGCTCTGCTGCTTGAGCTTGTTGAGGTCGCTGTTGACACTGCGCCGGAACGTATCAATGCTGCGCAGGCTTTCAGCGTGCTCGTTAACCCGCGCTGACATTGCATCCAGTTTTGATTGTAGTTGCTCAACCTGTTCCTGGGCCATGGCAGCTTGCTGGCTCGCCTCTCTTACCAGAGGGTCGCCCTGGGCCAGGCGTTGTTGCAGTGCGCCAATCGAACCACGCATTTCGGCCATTACCTTACCGCTCTCGGCGACGCCCTGCCTGGCTTCATTGGCTGCCCTTGCTGCCTCTCCCAGTGTTTTTTCAGCCTGGGCGATGGATTTTTTCATTTCTGCGACAGAAGACTGCAGGGCTGCCAGGGATTTCTGCTGTTCGGCGAGCTGGGCGTCATGGCTTTCCAGGGTCTTCTTGTTCTTGTCGTTGGTGACGCCCCAAAGCTTGCGGATTTCACTGTCGGCCGTTTTCATCCGCTCATCGAGAGCCTTGACCCGTTCACCGAGTGTTTCTGCGGGCTGGCCTGCTGTCGGCGATGACAGGCCCAGCTGCATTTCCAGTGTTTCCAAGCGTTTCTGCAGGCGCGCATTCAGCTCTTGCTGGGCGGTGTTCTGGTAATGGAAGTAACCGCAGGCGACGGTCAGGCCCGCGAGGGCCAATGCCACCGCGACCTTGGCCATGAGGCCCTGCGGCAGGGTCGGGGCGGTGGAATTGGCGCTGCGTTTGGGAGGCGCGGCCCGCGAGGCAGGTTCGGCCCTGGCGGCCCGGCTGTCATTGTCCGGGACTATGGAGGGGGTATCGAAGAGGTCGTCGTCGCGTCGGGGCATACTGCTGTACCACTCTGGGGACAAAAGACGAGTTTAACGCTAGCGCCAGTTATCCACCAAGGCAAGCTATGTGGGAGTACTACGGAGTATTACCAGCGCTTGTCTACCCAGATCCCGATCGGGGTGGTGATGCGTTGTAGTGCCCAGCCGATACCCAGGAACACTACTAGCCAGGCAATCGTGGCGGCCCATGCGGGGAGGTGATGGAAAAAGACGTCATAGCGCGACATGAGCGGCCAGTGCAGCAGGTAGGTTTCGTAGGAATAGACACCAAAAATATTGAGGAAACCGATATCCAGTTTTTTCAGGGAGAACAGCACAATCAGGGAGGCCATCGCCAGCAGGCTGGTGGCCTGGCCGATGAAGAAACCCTGGTCGAAGCCGACAGACTGCAGTGCTTGAGCCAGCACAGGCCAGTGGTTGGTAGCATTGTGGCTGGCCATGTAGCCGGCCGAGAACAACATGGCCAGCACCAGCAGGCGGCGAATATTGCCGCCAGTACTGTTACGTAGGGCCTGCAGGGATTTCACTTTCTCGGGGTGTGTCTGCAGCCACCAGGCCAGCAGGATGCCCAGCGAGAATGCATTGGTGTGGAGACGGTGCAACCAGTTGACTTGCAGATGCAGTGGATCCAGCAAGGCAAAGGCATTGGCGATGATGGCCAAGAGCAGTGCAGTGAGCCAAGGTCGTTCACGCATGAAGAGGAAAGGGTAGAGAACATAGAACATCAGCATCCAGCTGATGTACCAGAACGGTGAGTTCACATCCTCAAAGGCGCTGGCGCGGGGGAAAAGCCCGGCAAAGGATTGGGCTATGTAGCCGGCGCTGTAGTGCTTGTCGAGAAAGATTTCATCAAAGGTGAAAAGTGTTGCCAGCACCAGCCAGAACGGGATGAATACCTTGATGAGCCGGCGCTGGTAGAACTCCTGGGCTGGCAGTGGTTTTTTCAGCATGCCGACTGTGAGGCCGTAACCTGACATGAACAGGAAAAGATCGACCCCGACACCAGCGGCAATCGATAACGGGTACAGGAATGTATTGTCGGTCACCAGCATGTAGCTGATGTGCGCAAAGACAATGGCCAGCATGCCGAGACCCTTGAGTTCCTGGGTCACGGGAACAGGGAACAGCTCGCTTCGGTTTGTCTGGCGAAATGTCAGCGCCAGTGCAATCAGCAGTGCAGCGATGACAATATTGGTTGAAAGGGTGGTATCTGCTACTTCAATCATCATACAACCCTCACACTGAGCCCAATTGCCAGTGTGATTCTAGCGTTCTTTGTCGGGTTGCAGGAACAGCTCAGAGCACAAAGCTGACGCCGATTGCCACGCAAACCATTACTGCGGCAAAAACGCCAAGCATCAGGAAAACAGAACCCATCACAGATTTGTCACCTTGCTGCCAGTAGCTGCTGTCTTGTTGGTTGGCCATGACCATTCCCTCGCTTTGGTAAGTTGACGGGGGAATGCTAAAGCCACCCAATCAGGCCGATATTGACAAGGGTCAAGAATCTGCAGGGGTGGGGGGATGTTGTCCGGTGATCGTGCAATCCAGGCTGCCTTCGTGCAATTGCAGGCGCAGGGATTGGCCGATGGTGACCTGGGAAAAACGGGTTATGGCGAGGCCTTCAGTGTCCCGTGCAATGCTGTAACCACGTTGCAGGGTGTTCAGGGGGCTCAGGCTGCCAAGGAGGGCTGCCAGGTGTTGCTGGCGTTGGCGATCCTGCCGCAGGCGCTCGCAGATCCTTTCTTGCAAGCGTTGTCGGGTTTGCAGCAGTCGTGTTTCCCTCATGTGGAGGGTTTGTCGCGGGTCGTGGCGCTGCAGGCGGCTATCCAGCTTGTCCATGCGCAGCTGCAATGCCTGCCCATGGAGTTGGCGGGCGCGGAGCAGGCGCCACTCCAGATGGTCAAGGCGTTGTTGTTGCTCCCGCAGCGTATGGGACGGGTGACGCAGTCGCTTGACGAGGTGCAGCAACGTGTTTCGTTGCATGGCAATGCGTCGCGACAGGACTGTTTCCAGTTGGCCGGCATAGTGATCCAGTAATGCCTCGAAATCACTGCGATCAGGAGAGAGTAGTTCTGCTGCGGCTGACGGCGTTGGTGCCCTTACATCAGCAACAAAGTCGCAGATGGTGAAGTCTGTCTCATGCCCGATGGCACTGACCACGGGGATTTCGCTGGCAAACACGGCGCGGGCGACACTTTCCTCGTTGAAGGCCCAGAGATCTTCCAACGAGCCGCCGCCCCTTGCGAGGATAAGTGCATCAATGTCGCTGCAAGTGTTGGCCAGTTGCAGCGCCCTCACTATGGCAGGCATGGCGTCGGTCCCTTGCACGGGTACTGGCAGGATGCTGACCTGGATAGCCGGGAAGCGGCGGCGAAACACTGACAGGATATCCCGGATCGCAGCGCCGGTAGGCGATGTGATCACGGCGACATGTCGCGGCAGGGCCGGAAGTTCCTGCTTGAACTCGTCGCTGAACAGGCCCTCATCTTGCAGCCGGGCCTTAAGTTGTTCGAACGCGATCTGCAGCGCACCTGCCCCGTCCACCGTCAGGTTCTCGACAATGAGCTGGTAGTCGCCGCGCCCCTCGTACAGGCTGACCCTGCCACGGGCGATGACCTGCATGCCGTGTTCGGGGCGGAACCGGAGCAAGGCATTCTGGCCGCGGAACATCGCGCAGCGGATCTGGGCCCGGTCATCCTTGAGTGTGAAATACCAGTGGCCAGAAGACGGTGTGGCCAGGTTGGAAATCTCACCCCTGACCCAGACGGTTGCGAGGTGGACTTCCAGCAGCTGGCGTGCACGGCGGTTCAGTTCCGTGACACTGAGGATATGATCGGCAGCGCTCATGTCATGCCTCGTGGAGAAAAGCGAAGCGTGGCTGCTCGTTGCCATCCACGTGTATCGTTTCGCTGAACATCGCCAGTGGCCGCACCCACAGGCTGTAGTCGTCGTACAGGCAGCGGTAGACCACCAGTGCTTCGCCGGTTTCGGAGTGATGTGCTGTGCCCAGCACGAGGTAATCCTTGCCTTTGTAGTGACGGTAGATGCCTGTCCGGATCATGGCTATTGCGCGCTCGCAGGGGTTTGTATTGGCCATTGTGACTGCAGCTCTGCCTCGATGAGGGCTGCTGCCAGCCTGGAACCGGCGTGTCCCCAGTGGCTGTCATTCGGCAGGTAAAGATCGCGCGTGCCATTGGCGAGTTCGCTGCGAAAGGCAGGCAGCATGTTGATCACATGGGGGATGGCTTCTGCGCCCAGCAATTCCACTGTGGCTTGACGATTACGGATACTCGCATCGGCCAGGTAGGGCTGGTAGGCCGTCGTCTTGTCGGGTGTCAGTGCAATCACATATGGGATGTGAAGCGTTGATAGTGTCTCTGCCGTTCGCAGCACGGAACAGCGTATGGTGCCGGATTCCAGTGTGGTGAGGGGCGGCTGTAGCAGCAGGTCATCGCGGATCACCAGCAGCTCGGTGCTGCGCGCGTGGGTCAGCAGTGTCTGGTTGTCCAGGGCCAGGGTTACGGGTTTGCGCTTTTCAGGATGTTGCCGTAAATCGAGCCAGCGCCTGAGCAGTTGGTAGCACTGGGAAATCTCCGGGCCGGAGGTAGGCAAG
>CALMIC010000067.1 GCA_937864065.1 uncultured Cellvibrionales bacterium
CTCCCGTTCAGATTCAGATCAGACTTTGCCGCCAGCGGCGCGGATATCAGCCAGCACCTTGTCGATGCCAACCTTGTCGATGATGCGCATGCCTTTGGATGAGACGCGCAGGCGCACAAAGCGGTTCTCTGAAGCCACCCAGAAACGATGGTAGTGCAGGTTCGGCTCGAAACGACGACGCGTGCGGTTCATCGCGTGGGATACATTGTTACCGGTGATGGGCTTCTTACCGGTTACCTGACAGACTTTTGACATGGCAGCACCTATGGAAAAGCAGCGGCTCACAGACCATGACCATGGTGGGCCGCAAAAAGAGCTGGGCTTTATAGCAGAGAGGCCGCCCCCAGGCAAGCAAATTCCGCCCCGCGCGCCAGCCGTGGTTTTTTCAGCCAGGATTCGGTGGTATTTTCCACGAAGGGAAAGAAGAGGCCCTGCTGTCTGCGGCCCGCCCTAGCCGGAGTACCCGATGAGCATTGAACAGACCATCCTGCTGGTGGATGACTACGCACCTAACCTCGTGTCACTGGAGGCAGTGCTGGGCGACCCTGCCTGGACCTTGCTGAAAGCCAGTTCCGGCATGGATGCCCTGAAGCTGTTGCTCAACCATGACGTCTCGCTGGTGCTGCTCGATGTGCAGATGCCGGAAATGGACGGCTTTGAAGTGGCTGCGATGATGCGCAAGAACAAGAAGACACAGAATGTGCCCATCCTGTTCCTCACCGCGATCAGCAAGGAAGACAAGTACATCTATAAAGGCTACCAGGCCGGCGCCGTGGATTACCTGTGCAAGCCGCTGAACCCGACCATCCTGCGTTCCAAAGTCGAGTTTTTCATGCAACTCGACCGGCAGAAGCGGGAACTGGAGGCCAAGCTGCGCGAGGCGCGCTCGCACCTCGATGCCTACCAGCAACAGAAACAGCGCCCTGCCGAGCCTGGCTGATCCTGCCGCCAGCCCGCCTGCAGACATCGCGCCACAACCGATTCCAACAAACAATATAAGGGGGCCGGGATGAACTGGCTGCACAACCTGTCGATCCGCAACAAGGTCAGCGTCATTGCTGCAATTGGTGTCATCGGCTTCCTGGCCTTCCTCGCGCTGAACTATCGCCTCACCAACCGGGTGCAACAGGAATTGCTGGCCATCATCAGCTCGGACCTGCCAACGCTGCAATTTTCCAATGAACTGCAAGCCGGTTTCAGTGCCATCGAAAAAGGCTTCCAGGCCTCACTGATGGAAGCGGACGAGGCGGCACTCGACCGGGCCGTGCGCCAGGCACGCGAACTGTCGGACCGCTTCATCGAGGTGAGCCACATCAACCCGGCTGAAGCCGCCGCTCTCGAGAAGCTGCACGACAGCCTCAAGGAATATGTCACGACGGCCACTGCGCAGAACGAGGCCATCCTGCGCGGCGAAAACATGGACAGCACCAGCGCCAGCCAGGGCTTTGACCGTGTCGAGGGGGCCCGTGCGGCCTATGAAACCTTGCAGCAGGCATTCATCAACCGCTGGTTCGAACGCTTCAACCAGCGTATCACCGCGATACAGGCCCAGGAAAAGGAGATCATCACCATCGGCATCACCATCGGCATCACCGTCAGCCTGATGTTGCTGCTGGTATCGCTGGTCATCATCCGCCTGATCACGGAAGTGCTCAGCAAGGCCGTAGCGGTGGCAAACCAGATCGCTGGCGGCAACCTGCACCAGGATATTGATGCCACCGGGAAGGATGAGACCGGCCAGCTGATGCACTCGCTGCGCGTGATGCGCGATGCGCTGCTGGAACAGAACACGGCAAACCGTGAACGCGATGAGCAGCAACAGGCACTGGCAGGGCTCAATGAGGTAATGCGCGGCGACCAGTCGCTGGACGCACTGGCCAACAACATCCTGCGCTATCTGGCCAACCAGCTGGATGCCTGCATCGGCGCCTTCTACTTGTACCGCGATGACAGCCTGCAGCTGTTTTCCAGCTATGCGTTCCAGTACCGCCGCGGCACACGCAACCGCTACGAAATCGGTGAAACGATCGTCGGCCAGTGCGCCCTCGAACGCAAGGCTTTTGTCGTGTCCGACCTGCCGGATGACTACATCAAGATCGGCTCCGGCATCGGCCTCGCCAGCCCACGCAGCATTATCGTGCTGCCGGTGTTGTTCAACGGCGAACTGCGCGGCGTTCTGGAGCTGGGCTCTTTCCGGAATTTCGGCGACAGGGAACTGCAGTTCCTGACACAGGGTGCCGAGGGCATCGGCATCGCCATCAACTCTGCCGAGTCACGCATCCGCTTGCAGGAAATGCTGCAGCAGACCAAGGAACAGGCCGATATCCTGCAGTCACAGCAGCAGGAAATGGAAACGATCAATCGCGAGCTTGAGGCGCGCACAGCTGCACTCGACAAGCAGAAAAACGAGATACTGCAGAAAAACCAGGAATTGGAGCGCTCGAAGAAAGTGCTGATGGAAAAATCCGAGGCGCTGGAAGCCAGTGGCCGCTACAAGACCCAGTTCCTGTCCACGATGTCGCACGAATTGCGCACACCGCTCAACAGCATCCTGATCCTGTCGCAAGCCTTGATGGACAACCGCTCAGGTAACCTGTCACCCAAGGATGTGGAACATGCGAGTGTCATCAATGCGTCGGGCTCCGACCTGTTGTCACTGATCAACGACATCCTCGACCTGTCCAAGGTCGAGGAAGGCAAGATGGAACTCGTCAATGAGGATATCGATATCAGCAGCATGGCGGCTGACATCGACAAGCGGTTCAAGTACATCGCCCAGAACAAGGGCCTGGAATTCAGCGTCACCGTGGAACCTGATGTGGCGCCACAGCTCCACACCGATATCCACCGCCTGAACCAGGTCCTGAAAAACTTTATCTCGAATGCGATCAAGTTCACCGACAAGGGCGGTGTGTACGTTACAGTGCACCGCCCTCGCCCGCCTTTCCTGCCGATGCGGCCCGGACTCAACCGCAACGAGGCAGTGGTGATCGCCGTGCGCGACACGGGCACCGGCATCCCGAAAGACAAGCAGGACATCATCTTCGAGGCATTCAAGCAGGCCGATGGCACCACCAGCCGCAAGTACGGCGGCACCGGCCTGGGGCTGACCATCTCGCGCGAGCTCGCCCACCTGCTGGGTGGCGAGATTTCCGTGTTCAGCGAAGGCGAAGGCACCGGCAGCACGTTTGGCGTGATCCTGCCGCTGCACGCAGCAGAAGCCGGACCAGGCCAACCGCTTGTTGCGAGCAAGACACTGCCCGCTGCCGCGGTGCCCGATAGCCTTCGCAGCCGCGCGCAACCCACGGACAAGCTGCTCATTGTCGAGGATGATGTGAATTTCGCGCACATCCTCAGCGACATGATTGCCGATGCCGGCCTCGCCTGCGATGTGATGCACAACGGCCAGGACACCCTGCTCTACCTGGAGCATTACCTCCCGCAAGCCGTCATTCTTGACCTTACGCTGCCCGACATGCCGGGCTGGGACATTATCAAGAAAATCAAGTCGACCCCCGAGTCGAGGAACATCCCCGTCCATGTCGTCTCGGCCACACCGGCGCGATTCGAGGCAGCATCACTCGGTGCCGCTGACTTCACCGAGAAGCCGGTGTCGCAGGACGATGTGGCACAGTTACTGTCGCACATCAAGGAAGAGATCAGCGGTTCGTTCCAGCGTGTACTGATCGTCGAGGACAATGTTGCGCTGCATGAAGTCATCACCGACCAGTTCGCCAGCCGCGGCATGGATGCGCAGTTTGTCGAAACCGGCGCCGCGGCTCTGGCCAATATTGCCCGGCACACTTATGAATGTCTCATCGTCGACCTGAAACTGCCGGATGGCGACGGCCTCGATCTGCTGAAAAAGATCCGCGCGCTGGACAGCTATGCCGCAACGCCGGTGATCGTTTTCACTGCCGAGGAGTTGTCTGCCGAACGTGAATTCGAGATCAGCAAGTATGCGGACCGCGTGATCCTCAAGTCGAACCAGGCCATGGAGCGCCTGCTTGATGCGACGCAGGTGTTCCTGCGCGCCATGTCACCGGAAACCTCCGCTGCGGACACCGCTACCATGATGGCGCCTGAAGACACCCCGGTTGCGGTGAATGATTTCACGCCACACCGCCAGTACGGCGCCGCCAATGACAAGCTGCTGGCTGGCTGCAAGGTACTGCTGGTGGATGACGACGTCCGCAACATCTATTCAATGTCGGCCATCCTCGAGGATTTCGGCATGGAGGTGGTGCCAGCCATGAGCGGCCAGGAAGCGCTGGATAAACTGGCTGAAGCCAGCGATTTCCAGATCGTGCTGATGGACATCATGATGCCGGAGATGGATGGCTACGAGGCGATCCACCACATCAGGCAGCTGCCCGGCCTGCAAGGGCTCACCATCATCGCCCTGACTGCCAAGGCGATGCAGGAAGACCGCCAGCATTGCCTGGACGCCGGTGCCAGTGATTACCTGCCGAAACCGGTGGATGTCGATTTGCTCAAGCGTATGCTGTCGACCTGGATCGCGGAAGCCGCCTCAACCGCCTGACGGCGGCTACAGCAGGCCGCGTTCGGCCAGTGACAAGACCGCGCCGTCGCCGACGATCATGTGGTCGAGCACGCGCACATCTATCAGGGCCAGCGCATCGCGCAGGCGCAGGGTGATGCGCTCGTCGGCCTGGCTCGGTTCCGCCACCCCGGACGGATGGTTGTGCGCAAAGATCACCGCAGCCGCATTCAGGGCCAACGCCCGCTGCACCACTTCGCGCGGGTAGACGCTGCTGGCATCAATCGTGCCCTGGAACAACTCCTCGCTGCAGATGACGCGGTGCTGGGTGTCGAGGAACAGGCACAGGAATACCTCGCGCCGGTAATCGCGCAGGCGAGCCTTCAGGTACAGGCGCACGTCCGCCGGGCTGTTCAGTACCGTGTCGCGCTGCAGGGTTTCCAGCAGGTGCCGGCGTGCCATTTCCAGCACGGCCTGCAACTGAGCAAAGCTGGCCGTGCCGAGCCCGTTTTTCGCACAGAACGTCCGCTGGTCAGCCTGCAACAGGCTGCGCAAGCCGCCGAAATGCCCGAGCAGCTCGCGTGCCAGATCGACAGCGGTCTTGCCGCGGGTACCGGTGCGCAGGAAGATGGCCAACAGCTCGGCATCCGACAATGCCGCCGGCCCTTGCGCCAGCAGCTTCTCGCGCGGGCGTTCATTCTCCGGCCAATCGGTGATCCGCATGACAAACCTCCTTGTGCTGTCTTTGTCTGATGGTCAGTGGGCACTAGCTATTCATGTGCCTGTTCATGTATGTACGCAAGTCCCTGCGCAGGTGCTATCTTAGCGGGGTTCCCGGCCGCTGTCGCAACCCCAGATCCCGCATGACCCTCTCCCTCGCCAATCGCCAGATCCTGCTCGGCATCACCGGCGGCATTGCCGCCTACAAGTCGGCAGAGCTGGTGCGCCGCCTGCGCGACAGCGGGGCGACTGTACGCGTCATCATGACGCCGGCTGCCACCGAATTCATCACGCCACTGACGCTGCAGGCACTCTCGGGCAACCCCGTGCATACAGCACTGCTGGATCCGGAAGCCGAAGCCGGCATGGGCCATATCGAGCTGGCCCGCTGGGCCGACCTGCTGCTGGTGGCGCCGGCCAGCGCTGACTTCATGGCCAGGCTCGCCCAGGGCCAGGGCGATGACCTGCTGGCAACCGTCTGCCTGGCTACCCGGGCACCGGTCTGCCTCGCCCCGGCCATGAACCAGGCCATGTGGCGCAACAGTGCAACGCAAGCCAATGCCGACATCCTGCGGCAACGCGGCATCACGCTGTGGGGTCCGGCCGAGGGCGCCCAGGCCTGCGGCGACACCGGTCCCGGCCGGATGCTGGAAGTGCCCGAGCTGCTGGCCCTGCTGGCCAGCCGTTTCGACACCGGCCTGCTTGCCGGCCAGCGGGTGCTGATCACGGCCGGCCCTACCCGCGAAGCGATCGACCCGGTGCGCTACATCAGCAACCACAGCTCCGGCAAGATGGGCTTTGCCCTCGCACAGGCCTGTGCCGATGCCGGCGCCATCACCACACTCGTCGCCGGCCCGGTTTCGCTGCCGACACCCGCGCGCGTCACGCGCATCGATGTGACCAGCGCGCTGGAGATGCACGAAGCCGTCATGTCCAGGGCTGGAGAGACCGACATCGTCATAGCCGCTGCCGCCGTAGCCGACTTCCGGCCCGCCAGTGTGGCGGCCGACAAGATCAAGAAAACCGCTGCGGACACCATGACGATCGAGCTGGTCAAGAACCCTGACATCGTTGCCAGCGTGACCGCCTTGCCAACAGCGCCGTTTACCGTCGGCTTTGCCGCCGAAACGCAGGATGTCGCCGGGCACGCCCTCGACAAACTGCAGCGCAAGCGGCTCGACATGATCATCGCCAACGATGTGGGCCGCAGGGACATCGGTTTCGGCAGTGACGACAATGCCGTGACGGTCTACTGGCCGGGCGGCTCGGCCGGCTTCGACAAGATGGTCAAGCAGCCACTGGCTCAGCGCTTGCTGGAGAAACTGGTAGAATTGCAGCGCTCAAAAAAACAACACCATTGATGTAAAGGGGCCGGAACCGTGGGCACATTCCGTGACTTACCGAAGGAAGAGAAGACCAAGGGCCTGGCATTCGCCCTGGTGGCGGTGGCCATTGCCGTGAACGCCGGCATCATGCTGGCACGCTATTTCAACCAGGCCAATGTCCAGCGCGTCGAGGTTGCGGTCAGCGCATTGGCCACGACCCAAGCTGCTGCATTCGACAAGGAATTGCAGCAGCTGCAAGCGACCTTGCAAAACCAGGCGCAGACACCGGGTGTCATCGAAGCCCTACTGCAAGCCGATCCCGCTGCACAACAATCCCAGGCTGATGCGTTGCGCGCCGCCAACCCGCATACCGTGCAGGTGCGCCTCGTCACAGCGGGCAGCGACCATGTGGCACAGGGGCTCCGCTTCTCGCAAATCGACCGGATCAACCGCATCGAGCACGGCGAGCCGTCCTACCCGGAAGCCTTTGCCGACAATGGCAAACTATTGCTCGACCTGGTGGTCGCGAGCCAGGATGCCAGTGGCAAGGTCATCGGCTATGCGCTGGTAACGATGGATCCCGCCCGCCTGGCCGATACGCTGGCCAGCCTCGCGGCTGACAAGTCGCAGGTCACACTGCAGCAACAGTTTCCCCGCAGCAAACCGCAAGCCATCCTCCAGGCCGGCGTTGCTGCCGAGGGTATCCCGGCCAGCAAGGCAGCCGCCACTGCCGTCCCGCACTGGAACCTGCTGGTCGTGCCCGGCCCGCAACTGCTGGCTGATGCCGCCCTCCCTTCCGCCATCCTCTACGCTGCCGAGGCCGCGATCATCGCCGCACTGCTCGCCAGCCTCGTGTTGATCCAGCGACGGCTGCTGGCCAGTGCGGTAGTCTCTGGCGACAGCCATGACACACCCATCCAGATCAAGGGCGCCCGCAAGATCGACAAGGGCGAATTTGCCCTGCAGGCTGCAGAGGAAAGCGTGGATGAGGCGCTGGCTGACCCGCTGTTCCAGGCCGGCGACGTGTTCGACCTCGACGATGACGAACTACTGGAAATCCGCCCGGCGAAGCCCAAGACACGCACCTCGGGCGCGAAAGCCGGCGGCGAGCGCTTTGAAGTGCCGGCCACCGTTTTCCGCGACTATGACATCCGCGGCAATGCCGAGCAGCTGACCGACGAACTGGCACGCCGCATCGGCCAGGCCTTCGGTACCGAGTGCCTGAACCAGGGACAGGATACCGTGGTGCTGGCCGGTGACGGCCGACTATCAACCCCTCGCCTCAAGCAAGCCGTCAAGGAAGGCCTGCTGGCCACCGGCTGCCATGTGGTCGACATCGGCAACGTGCCGACACCACTGATGTATTTCGCCACCTGCACACTGGATCGCGGCCACAGCGGCATCATGGTCACAGCGAGCCACAATCCGGCCGGCGACAACGGCTTCAAGATGGTCATCAACGGCCATACGCTGGCGAGCGAGCAGATCCAGCTATTGCGCGAGCGCGTCGAGAATGGCGATTTTGCCGAGGGCACTGGCGACAGCCGCGACGAGGCCATCATCAACGCCTACATCGACCACATCAGCAGCGACATCGTGCTGGCCGGCAGCTACAAGGTCGTCGTGGATTGCGGCAATGGCATTGCCGGTGCTGTCGCGCCACAGCTGCTGGAAGAACTCGGCTGTGATGTTGTGCCGCTTTACTGCGATGTCGATGGCCATTTCCCCCACCACGCACCCGACCCGAGCGTGCTGGAAAACCTTGGCATGCTGATCGAGAAAGTGAAGGAAGAGAATGCCGACCTCGGCGTTGCCTTCGACGGCGATGGTGACCGGCTCGGCGTCGTCACGCCGTGCGGCAGCATCATCCTGCCTGACCGCCTGCTGATGCTGTTTGCCAAGGATATCGTGTCGCGCAACCCGGGTGCCGATATCATTTTCGATGTGAAGTCGACCCGCCGGCTCAATGCATTGATCACTGGCCATGGCGGACGTCCCGTCATGTGGAAAAGCGGCCACTCACACATCAAGAACAAGATGCATGAGACAGGCGCACTGCTCG
Organism: uncultured Cellvibrionales bacterium; assembly: GCA_937864065.1. Lineage (GTDB taxonomy): Bacteria > Pseudomonadota > Gammaproteobacteria > Pseudomonadales > UBA7239 > UBA7239. The sequence goes on from CALMIC010000067.1 coordinate 8,609, forward strand.
GCGGCGAACTGAGCGGGCATATCTTTTTCAAGGAGCGCTGGTTCGGTTTCGACGACGGCATGTACAGTGCCGCCCGCCTGCTCGAGATCATGTCCATCCGCGACCAGGACCTGGACAGCATTTTCGCCGGCATGCCCAATGCCGCCAGCACGCCGGAAATCCGCATCAGCGTGCCGGAAGCCCGCAAGTTTGCCATCATCAGCCAACTCGCCGAAAAAGGCGAATGGGGCAACGGCAAGGTGACTACCATCGACGGCGTGCGCGTCGACTTTGCCAAGGGCTGGGGCCTGGTGCGCGCCTCGAACACGGCGGCAGAACTGACCCTGCGCTTCGAGGCAGACGACGAGGAAGCCCTGGTCACTGTGCAGCACGTATTCAAGCAACAACTGCAGGCCATCGACAAGGACTTGCACCTGCCTTTCTGACAACCCCGTTTATTCACCAGGTTACTGCTAGCCCATGGCCCTTGATCGCAATGAAGCCCTGAACATCGCCAATGTCCTGACCGAGGCATTGCCCTACATCCGCCGCTTCACCGGCAAGACCATCGTCGTCAAATACGGCGGCAACGCCATGGTCGACGACGCGCTGACGCAGAGTTTTGCCGAGGATATCGTGCTGATGAAGCTGGTCGGCATGAACCCGGTGGTCGTGCATGGCGGCGGCCCACAGATCGGTTCACTGCTGGAAAAACTCGGTATCAAATCGGAATTCATCGCCGGCATGCGCGTGACCGATGCCCCGACGATGGATGTGGTAGAAATGGTGCTGGGCGGCACGGTCAACAAGGCCATCGTCAGCCTGCTGAACCAGGCAGGCGGCAAGGCCGTCGGCCTCACCGGCAAGGATGGCGGGTTGATCGAGGCGCAGAAGATGGCCATGCAGGATGACAAGGGCCAGCCGCTGGATATCGGCTTCGTCGGCGAAGTCACCCGCGTCAACCGCACGATCATCGACACGCTGGTCAGCAGCGATTTCATTCCGGTCATTGCGCCGGTCGGTGTCGGCGCGGACGGGCAGAGCTACAACATCAATGCGGACCTGGTGGCCGGCAAGGT
>CALMIC010000068.1 GCA_937864065.1 uncultured Cellvibrionales bacterium
GGTGTTCGACAACCGCTTCCGCTCGCGCTATATCGTCGGCCCGGTGATGAGCAAGGCGATGCAACCGGACTGGGCGCTGCCGAAAGATTTCCTCGGCAACCAATTCATGCAGCGCGGCGCCACACTGGCCGAGCTGGCACAGAAAATCGGCGTCAATCCGCAAGGGCTTGCCGACACGGTCGCACGCTTCAATGTGTTTGCCGGAACCGGTGTCGACGAGGAATTGCAGCGCGGTTCCTCCGTGTACGACCGCTACTACGGCGACCCGTCCGTCGCGCCGAATCCCTGCCTGGCAGCACTCGACGAAGCACCGTTCTACGCCGTGCGGCTGGATCCAGGCGATTTCGGCACCCAGGGTGGGCTGGCGATCAACGAACACGCGCAGGTGCTGCGCGAGGATGGCTCGGCCATCGACGGGCTGTACGCCTGCGGCAACTGTTCAGCGGCGATCCTGCCCACCTACCCCGGCCCCGGCTCGACACTCGGCCCGGCGATGACGTTCGGCTACCTCGCCGCAAAACACATCACCGCAACAGCCAGCGCGGCTCAGGCGGCCGGAAACGCAATCAGGTGATCGAACTCGACGCGGATGCCGATCGCCTCACCCATCGCATGGTCGTGGTGGCTAGGCACCAGTGACAGCACCTGCGTGCCGTCGTCGAGCTGGAGCGTGTAAAGGAAATCCGCACCGCGGAACTGCTTGCCCACCACCAGCGCACGCACCGGGCTGGCATCGTCATGCACCACGTCATCCGGCCGCACCAGCACATCGACCTTGCCACCACTGGCAGCCGGCAGATCATGCAACCGGCAGAACTCGCCGAGCGGCAACTGCAGGCAGCGCTCGCTGAGCAGCGCTGCCGGCAATAGCACGCCCTCACCGACAAAATCGGCCACGATCCGGTTGGCCGGCTCGTGGTACAAGGCATAGGGCGTATCCCACTGCTGCAACACGCCATCGGCGAGCAGGCCGACGCGATCGGCCATGGCGAAGGCTTCCTGCTGGTCGTGCGTCACCAGCAATGCGGCAGTGTTATGGCACTTCAGCAAATCGCGCACGTCCATCGCCAGCCGCTGGCGCAATTCGGTATCCAGGCTGGCAAACGGCTCATCAAGCAACACCAGCGACGGCTGCGGCGCCAGCGCACGCGCCAGCGCAATGCGCTGCTGCTGGCCACCGGACAATTCATGCGGGAAACGGCGCGCGCAATCCGGCAGGCCGACCATCGCCAGCAAGTCAGCGACACGCTGCTGGCGCTGCGGCTGCGGCAAGCCACGCAAACCGAAGGCGATGTTGTCAGCCACATCGAGATGCGGGAACAGCGCATGGTCCTGGAACACCATGCCGATGCCGCGCCGGTGTGCCGGCACATTGGCACCAGGCCCCGACAGCACTTGCCCCGCCAGCGCTATGCTGCCACTGGCCAGCGGTTCGAAACCGGCAATCGCGCGCAGCAGCGTCGACTTGCCGGTGCCGGAACCGCCGAGCAGGCAGCCGATCTCGCCCGGCGCGAGCGCCAGCGACAGGTCGCGCAACACCTCCTGCCTGTCATAGCAGACGGTCACATTGTCTATCTGCAACCACATTGTCATCTCAGCGTTGCTCTCCTGCGCGGATCAGGATCACGACCGGCAACAAACCGGCCAGCACTAGCATGACAGCGGGCAGTGCCGCACGCTGCCATTCGCCTTCCGAAGTCATCTCGAAAATCCGGATCGCCAGTGTGTCCCAGCCGAAAGGCCGCATCATCAGGGTGATCGGCATTTCCTTCAACACGTCGATCAGCACCAGCAGCAATCCTGTGGTGAGGCCGCCGCGCAACAGCGGCAGGTACAGGCACCGCATCAGGCCCCAGCCGCGCTCGCCCAGCGAACGCGCCGCGAGGACTTGTGAGCTGGTAATGCGCTGGAAACTGCTGGCGACCGGCGACAAACCCACGGACAGGAAACGGCAGGCCAGCCCCAGCAACAACACTGCCACCGACCCTTTGAGCACTGCTGTAGCTTGCAGGCCAAGCAGCGCGATCAGCTGGTTGTCCAGCCACGCGACCGGGATAAACAAACCCACCGCTAACACGGCGCCGGGAATCGCATAACCCACCGAGGCCGCCTGCACGGCGAGCTGCGTGCTGCGATCCTGCCAGCGGTGTCGCGCATAGGCCAGCACCAGCGCCAGCGCCACCACCAGCAGTGCTGCCATGCCCGCGAGGTACAACGAGTGCCAGACAAAGCCGGCATAGCGTGCATCCAGGTCAACCCAGCTGCCTTGCACCACCCACCACAGCAGCTGCAGCAGCGGGATGACAAACCCCAGCAACAGCACTGCCGTGCAAAAAACCGTGGCAAACATTTTTTGCCAACCTTGCAGGGCGCGCGGCAATGCCGGACGGCCTGCGGGTGTGTAGCGGCGCGCACCGCGCTGCCACTGCTCGACGGCCATCAGCACCAGCGCGAGCATGATGAGTATTGACGCCAGCTGCGACGCCGCCGGCAGCGAGAACAGTGCAAACCATGCCTTGTAGATCGCCGTAGTGAACGTATCGACTCCCAGCACATATACAGCGCCGAAATCGGCCAGCGTTTCCATCACGGCAAGCAGGCAGCCGGCCGCAAGCCACGGGCGTGCCAACGGCAAGGCCACGCGCCACAGCGATTGCCACGGTGTGAGGCCGAGCGACTGCCCCACCTCCAGCGCGCGGCTGCCCTGACTGGCAAAGGCATTGCGCGCCAGCAGGTAAACGTATGGATAGAAACTGAGCGACAACACCAGCACGGCACCACCGAGGCTGCGCACCGGCGGCAAGCGCAAGCCCTGGCCAAACAGCTCACGCAACAAGGTCTGCAACGGCCCGGTGAAATCGAGCAGGCCCACTTGCACAAACGCCATCACATAGGCCGGCACGGCGAGTGGCAGCATCAGCGCCCAGCTGAACAGGCGGCTGCCGGGGAAACGGTACTGCGTCACCAGCCAGGCCAGCGACACACCGAGCAGCAGCACACCCAGCAACACCCCGCTGCACAGCAGCAAGGTGTTCAGCAACACGCGCGGCAACACGTGTTGTGCCAGATGCTGCCACACGACCGCATCCGGCTGCGCCAGCGAGGACAGCACCACAAGCAGCGGCAACACCGCCACTGCTGCAATGCCCCACGACGCTACACGCAAAGCCACGCGAACAATACCGGCGCGGTGTTTACTGGTACCCGGCGCGGTCCATCAGCTGTACCGCTTGCGCCTGCAATTCGCCGGCCTTGCTGATGTTGATCGCACTCGGGCGGAAATCGCCCCAGGCCGAGACAGCCGGTGCCGGCTTCACACTCCAGTTCACCGGGTATTCCATGTTGCTGTCGGCAAACAGGTTCTGTGCCTTGTCCGATGCCATCCACTCCAGCAGTTTCACCGCTTCGTCGCGGTGCTTCGCGTGGGCTGTCACACCTGCCCCTGCGATGTTGACGTGCACGCCGTCCTGCCCTTCACCCTGGTTCGGCCAGAATACTTGCACGGCAATGTCCGGTTTGTCGCGTTGCAAGCGGCCGAAGTAGTAGGTATTGGCGATGCCGACTGCACACTGGCCGGCAGCAATCGCCTCGAGCAGCTTGGTGTCATCCGGGAACGGCGCCGTGGCGAGGTTTTCCACCCAGCCGCGCACCATGGCTTCCGTCGCTGCCTCGCCGTTGGCGGCGATCAGCATCGCCACCAGTGACTGGTTGTAGACTTTCTTCGACGTGCGCAGGCAGAGCTTGCCGGCCCACTGGTCATCGGCCAGCGCCTGGTAAGTTGACAGTTCTTCCGGCTTCACCAGCGTCGGGTTGTAGAAAATGCTGCGCGCGCGCGCCGACAAACCGTACCACTGCTTGCCTGGATCGCGCAGGTGCCCGGCTACATCTTTCTGCAGTGAGGCAGAATCGACCGGCTGCAGCAATTGCAGGTGTGCTGCTTGCCACAGGGTACCGGCATCGACCGTCAGCAGCAGGTCAGCCGGCGTGTTGGCACCTTCGTTCTTCAGGCGCTCCAGCAGTGGGCCTTCCTTGTCGGTGACGAAACTGATTTTCACGCCCGTCTGCGCCGTGTAGGCATCGAACACCGGCTTGATCAGCTGCTCGTTGCGCGTGGAATAGACGACGATTTCAGCCGCAGGTTGTGCCGCGGCTGGCGGTGCTGCCTGCGCAACAGACGGTGCGGCAGGTGCCGCTTCCTGCTTGCCACAAGCGGCCAGCAACAGCACGGCCGCCGCCAGTGCGGTGCGAGGGAATGACAGGGCAATGTTCATGGTTATCTCTCCAGGGGTGAGAAAAAAATCAGGCAGGTGAATAGACGAGATGGTTGTCCCAACCACCGGCGGGCAATGGCAAACGGTCGACAACAATGCCAGCCGCCGTGGCACGGGCATGGAAACAGGCCTGCTGGCCGGAGCTGGCAACAAAGCCGTCTTCTACCGCCGCAATACCGGCACAATCCGGCAACTGCCAGTCGAGCAGGTTGTCGGCCGTATCGAGCTGCCAGACCTGCAGGCGATGGCCGCGCGGCGCGGAAGCTGCCAGCCAGCGCAAGCCGTTATGGATCGTGATGCTTGCGCTGTAATAGTTCACGCCCTGCAGCTGCGCCGCCGCCAGCGGGAACAATTGCAGCGGTTGTTGCGGGCGCTTGATGGCAATCAGCGAGCCGCCGTTTGCCGGTTCATAACCGTCTGCCGGTGTATTGCCGGCCTCGAAAATGTATTGCTGGCCCGTCAGGAGTGTGCCGTCATCCGCGACCGCCACATGGCGGATACTCGCGCGCGGGTCTGCGAGCGTGTCGCGGCTGCGCAAGCTGCCGTCGAGGTTGACCACCGTCAGGCTGGAAGCGACCACATCGTCCATCGCCTCGCGGCTGTTCGCTTCGGTGCGCACACCGCCGTTGGCAATGGCCAATCCACTGCGGTCCGGCAACCAGGCAAACTGGTGCGGCTCGATACCGTGCGTGGCAAATTCACGCTCGAACACCAGGCGGTCATGTTGCAGGCGGTACACCCCGATCACGCCGCGGCCGGGCTCTCGCGTGTCATTCTCGACCAGGTACAGGCACTCACCTGCGGTATCGAACAGGCCGTGGCCGTAGAAATGGCGGCCCGCACGTGCATCAAGTGTATGTGCGATGCGGCCATCGCGGCTGTCAATCCAGTACACCTGCGTGCCGGGACGGCGCGCAACAAATGCCACGCGCGGCAGGTACGGATGCCTTGCGACATCGTGGCAGCGCTGCGGCACCGGCGTGCTGAACAGTGCGCTGCCATCCAGCCGGTAACCGACACAGAAATGGCGACCATCGACATCCGATCGCGCCGACAGCAGGCACGGCGCCTGCGCGCCAGCAGCTGGCAACGGTAACGTGCCCAGCGCCGCAGCAAGCGCAGACCAGTGCAGGAACTGGCGGCGGTTGCACAGCATGTCAGTCGCCATCCGTGCCATTGAAGCCGAGCTGCACATCCAGCGTTTTCGCCAGCTCCTTCTCGTGCAAGCGGTGCAGTACATCCAGCTGGACATACAGTGCTTTCAAGGCCTGCTGGCCTGCGGCATTGCCGAGCAAGGCCGGCAGCGGTTGCTGGAGACTTTTGAGGCTCGCCTGCAGGCTGGCGAAACTATTATCCATCGCTTGCACCAAGGCGGGATTTTTTTCCACCACCAGGGCGCGGAAGCCGTTGCCATCCCACAGCGCACGGCTGCCGGCGATGCCAGCCTGCAAGCTGCCGAGCGTGAAACCGGAACGCCACGCTTCAGCCTGGTACAGCTGCGGTGCACCATCACCCGGCTGGCCGATCGCGGTGCCGAGTTTTTTCTTCATCACATCGAGTGCCGTCACGTCGGCGCGCAACAATTCCGCCAGCGCACTGCTGGCATCGGCAAAGTGCTGATTCGGCACTTGCGACAAGGTGCGGGCAAATTCCTGCTGCCAAACCTGCAGCAAGTGCAATGCCAGGGCAAACTGGTAAGTGGTGTTGGCCTGCAGCAACGGGCAGTAACGCTGGCGCTGCCTGGCATCGGAAAGGTCATGCCTCTGGTCGAACAAGATGTACTCGCTGGCACTGAGGCCACGCACCGCCACGCTGCCAGTCGCCAGGCTTTCTGCGGTCACCGCTTCGTTCTTGCCCAGCAGCTCTTCGCTCTGCTTCTGCGCCAGGTTGCGCTTGTCCGGCCAGAACTGCACCTGAAGCCCCAGCTGGTCGGCGGCACTGGGTGGCACGAGTGCCGGTTGCAGTGCATTCCACGCCCGCTGCGTGTTGCGCCAGCTGTCACGCACGGCTGCCAGATCGCTGTTGCCAGCGCAAAAGGCTTCGGCCGCTTGGTAGAACTGCTGGCTGGACTGTTGCCACTGCACATGCGCCGGCAAGGCCACCTGTTGCACCAGATGCGCCAGCACCTGCTGCCCGCTGTCAGCCGCCACGAGCGTGTTCGATGCCAGCAGGAAACCGGCGGCAAGCAGCAGTTTTCTCACAGTGACTCCACGAATTTCACCAACGCCTCACGATCAGCAGCTGGCATTGTTTTCACGATTGACATCGATTTTTCCGCTTCGCCGCCATGCCACAGGATGGCCTCCAGCACGTTGCGCGCGCGGCCATCATGCAACATTTGCGTGTGGCCGTTGACCGCTTGCGTGAGGCCAACGCCCCACAGCGGCGGTGTGCGCCATTCGCTGCCGCTGGCGAGGAATTCAGGGCGATGGTCGGCCAGTCCTTCACCCATGTCATGCAGCAGCAGATCGGTATACGGATAGACCACTTGGCTGGCCAGTTCCGGTTCGGCGGCATCGCTGCGCGTGGTAAACGACGGTCTGTGGCAAGCCGCACAACCCGCATCAGCAAACAGTTTTTCACCGCGTTGCACGGCAGGATCGCCTGGATTGCGCCGCGCCGGCACGGCGAGGTTGCGCGAGTAGAACAATACCTGTGCGAGGATCTTGTCACTCACTTCATACCCTTCCGCATCGTTGCCGTTTACGGATTGCTGGCAAGACAACTGTAACGCCGTGCAATCATCCGCGCGATGCACACGTGAAGTGAGCCCCATGTCGCCGGCAAAAGCACCAGCGTTTTGCTGGTTCAAAGTCGGCTGGCCGGCTTTCCAGCCAAAGCGCCCGATGACCGTTTTCTGCTGCTCGTTGTCCCACACCCGGTTAGCGCGACCGGAAATGCCATCGGCGTTTTTGTCGTCCGCATCTTCCTGCGCCAGCAGCTCCTGGTCCGCAATCGCTTCCAGCAGGCCGAGGCCGATCATGGGCGGTGCCACGCGCGCCGACAGCATCACCTGCGGGTGCATAGGGCCATAAGCGAGATCGGTGATTTTCACAACCGGTTTGCGCAAGGTCACGACCGTGCCATCCGCCAGCGTCACCGGCACATCGCGGTAGTGGATGCGCACCTTGCCCTCCGGCTGGTGACCGGGGATCGCCATGTCCTGCAGCTGGCCACCGTAAACCGGGTCGGCAATCACGCCATCCTGTTGCAACAGGTTTTCCTGCCCGGGCTGGGCAGGAATCGACAAGCGCACCAGCATCGACACAGCATTGCCATCGTCCACTGCCGGCGGGTGGCCGCGCCCGTCCTTGATGTGGCAGTTCTGGCAGGCGTTAGTGTTGAACAGCGGGCCAAGGCCATCACGCGCAGTGGTCGATGACGGCGCCGTCACCCACGGGTTGCGGAAAAAACTGTTGCCGACACTGAAATCCACCTTGCGCGACGGCAGCAGGTTGGCCGATGGCAAGGAAAAAGCATTCGGCCCGCTATCGCTAACGGTCGCCGCACCACCGGGCCGGGCAGGATCGGCCAGCGCTGCGCAACAACTGCAGAGTGTGATGATGGCCAGGCAGAAACGATTCATCCAGCACCTCAGAAGCTGTGGTCCGCCGTATCCGGGTTCAGTTCCTGGATACCCAGCGCTTTCGCCGCATTCTCGATGGCAACGGTCTGCGCCACCAGGGCATCGATCGCACCGCGCACCAGCGCATTGCCGGAGGCATTGCCACTCGCAATCAGCTGGTCAAAATGCTGGCCGTTATTGGCACTGTCCACCAGCGTCTGCAAAGCACTTTCAGTAGTCGCCAGTTTTTGCTGCAACAACAGGTCGGCAGCCACGTCACGCGATTTGACCAGTGCGGCGAGCGACGGGCCCGACAGCACACTGCCATCCACCCGGCGGTATTCGCCGAGATACACATTGCGGATGCCCTTGCCATTGTAGAAATGCGAGTGGTGGGTGTTATCACTGAAGCAGTCGTGTTCGTCTTCGGTGGAGTTGGCTTCCAGCGCCACTTTCATGCGCTCGCCGGCCAGTTCACCGAGCGACAGGCTGCCCATGCCGAACAGCATCTTGCGCAGGCCCTGTTCCACTGGCTCTTTCGCCAGCTGGGCGCGGTAGTTGTCGGCGGCCGGCTGCCATTGCGCGACCATTGCCTGTAAATCCTTCACCAGCAAAGCGGCAGCCGCCTGAAGGTATTGCGCACGACGCTCGCAATGGCCGTGGGTACAAGCCCCACCTTGTGCATAGTCGCTGGCCGGGCGGTTGCCGGCACCGGCATTCGTGCCATTGAGGTCCTGGCCCCACAACAGGAATTCGATCGCGTGGTAACCGGTCGCCACATTCGCTTCGCTGCCGCCCAGTTCATTCAGGCTCGCCAGCAGTTCCGGCGTGATGGTCGACAGGTCCAGCGCCTTCTCGCCCACAATCAGCGCGGTGTTGGCGATGATGTTGGCGCTGGCGCCGGCATTGCCGAGTGCAGCCTGGTAGTCCGCCGCCACGTAATCGATCAGCCCTTCATCGAGTGGCCAGGCATTCAGCTGCCCTTCCCGGTCATCCACCACGCTATTGCCGAAGCGGAACACCTCAGACTGCATGTACGGCACGCGCGCGGCCAGCCAGGCTGTGCGGGCCGCCTGCAGGTTGGCCTCGGTCGGCTCGGCCACCAGGCGATCAATGGCCTGCTGCAAGGCTTGTGCCGTGGCCAGTGCGTCACTGAACACGGCCAGCGCGATGTCGCTGTAGTGGTTGATGACCGGGCGCACCGCCGCCTCATCCTGCGCAGCCGGTTTGACTGTGGCAGCAGTGGCGGCCGGTGGCGGTGCTGCCGGGCTGGCAGGCACCGGATCGGCAGGCTGTTTACCGCAAGCGGCAACTGCAAGGGCAAGGACAAGGGGAAACAGGGCGCGACGCATGGCTCATCTCATTCAAGAATCATTCTCAAATGATAATGGTTTTTATTTTATTATGTAAGCCCCTTGGCCAGGGCCTCGTATGGCAACGCTGTTTTCCAAACAACATCACCAGCTGCCAACGATAGTTAAAATTGATTTTCAAAGTGATTTTGATAGCAATAGACTATTGCCAACTTCCCCTCCGGTTACTGCCATGGCCCTCAAGGCGACCATCTACAAAGCCAACCTCAATGTCTCCGACCTTGACCGGCACTACTACGCCAGCCACGCGCTGACACTGGCCTGCCATCCGTCGGAAACTGAGGAGCGGCTGATGGTGCGCCTGCTCGCCTTTGCGCTGTTCGCCAGCGACACACTGGCCTTCACGCGCGGGATCAGCACCGATGACGAACCGGATGTGTGGGACAAGGACC
>CALMIC010000069.1 GCA_937864065.1 uncultured Cellvibrionales bacterium
GTCCGGTTGCGGCGTCTACGACGGCGCGGAAATCCATGAAGCGGTGCTGACCCTGTTGCACCTGTCACAAGCCGGTGCGCAGGTACAGTGTTTCGCGCCGGACATCCCGCAGATGCACGTCATCAACCACCTCAAGGGAGAAGTGGCCGAAGGTGAGACACGCAATGTGCTGGTGGAAGCGGCGCGTATCGCGCGCGGCAACATCAAGCCGCTGGGCGACGCGAAAGCGGCTGACTTCGACGCACTCATCGTGCCCGGCGGTTTCGGTGCCGCCAAAAACCTGTGCGATTTTGCCGTCAAGGGCGCCGCCATGACCGTGCAGAAGGATTTCCTCGCCTTCGCACAGGCCATGCACCAGGCCGGCAAACCCATCGGCCTGATCTGCATCGCGCCGACCATGGCCGCCGCGATCTGCGGTGCCGGCACCAGAACCACTATCGGCAATGATGCGGAGACTGTCGCAGCCGTCAACGCCACCGGTGCTCAGCACTGTGAATGCACCGTGCACGAAACCTGTGTCGACCGCGAGAAAAAACTGGTGACGACACCGGCCTACATGCTCGCACAGTCGATTGCCGAAGCCAGCGCCGGCATTGGCAAGCTGGTCGGTGAGGTGCTGGCACTGGCCTGAGCCGCCGGCTGCACAGCAGACGACCATGCCGCTGTCGCGCCATGCCCATGCCCCGCTGCCTGCCTGGGGCAGTGAGCGGGTCTACCTGTCGGCATCGCAGTGGTTTGCAGACCTGCAGCGCGACATTGACGCCGCACGCCACACGATCTGCCTGCAGACCTACATCTTCGCCATCGACAGCGTCGGCCAGCCGCTACTGGAAGCGCTCTGTCGCGCGAGCCAGCGCGGTGTGCAGGTGCGCGTGGTTGTCGACGGCATCGGCTCTGCCGGTGCCATCGACTTCCTGCAGAAAAAACTGCACGGCAACCATGCCGAACTGCATGTCTACCACCCGCTGCCGTGGCACTGGGCCGCGACACGCCTCGAGCGGGGCGACTGGCTCACGCGCTTCCTCACCCGTTTCGCCGTGGTCAACAACCGCCAGCACAGCAAATTGTGCGTCGTTGATGGCCACACCGCCTGGACCGGCAGCTACAACATCACCCACGACCACCTGGAAAAACCCGGCCCGGCCCTGGACTGGAAAGACTGTGGCGCGCGTGTGACCGGCGAGCGCTGCCTGCTGCTGCGCGAGTTCTTCGATGCCGTGTGGGAGCAGGATATCGAACGGCTGTCATCGCACTTTCTCTACCATCCGGTCACCAATTTCAGTCCGGCGCTGCGCAAGAAACGGCAGCGCACCGTGTTGCAGCATATCCATCAGGCACGGGAGCGCATCTGGATCGCCAGCGCCTATTTCGCACCGATACCCAGCATCGTGCGGGCGCTAAAAAAAGCCAGCCTGCGCGGCATTGACATCCGCGTGCTGGTGCCAGCCCATTCCGACGTGAAGTTCTTCCCGGCGCTGGCCAGCACCTACTATGCCGACCTTTTGCGCGCCGGGATCCGCATCCACGAGTATGAATCCGGCATCCTGCACAGCAAGCACATGGTGATCGACGACACAGTCATCATCGGCAGCAGCAACATGAACCACCGCAGCGCCTTGCACGATATCGAGCTGGACATCGAGCTGTTCACCGCAGAGTCGCGCAACGTCCTCGAAGGCGATTTCATCGCCAGCCTGCAGCAATGCCGCGAGATCACGCTGGCCAACCTCAGCCGTTTCTATGCCTGGCTGCTCGCCTTCGGCCAGATCCCGCGCCTGTTGCGCTACTGGCTGTAAGACCATGCGTGTCCTGTCATACAACATCCACAAGGGTTTCGCCATCGGCAACCGCACGCTGGTGCTGGAGGAAATCCGCCATGCAATCCGCGCCACCGGCGCTGACCTTGCCTGCCTGCAGGAAGTGGTCGGCGAGAACCGCCGTCACGCCGCCGCGCTCGACCGCTGGATCGACACCCAGTTTGAATTCCTCGCCGACGAGGTGTGGGATTACCGCATCTATGGCCAGAACGCCGTCTACGACCACGGCCATCACGGCAACGCAATCCTGAGCAAGGTGCCACTGGTTCAGCACCACAACCACGACGTCAGCATCATGCCGACCTCGCAGCGTGGCATCCTGCACGCCATCACCGAAGAAGGCCTGCATGTGTTGTGCGCACATTTTGGCCTGCTGGCCATCGAGCGTCGCTACCAGATCGTTCGCCTGCGGCAACTGCTGCAGGGCATCCCGCCCGATGCGCCGCTGGTGCTCGCCGGCGATTTCAATGACTGGCGCGAACAGTCACACCGCGCGTTGCGCGCCTGCGGCTTGCGCGAGGCGATGGAACAGGTAAGCGGACGCGTGCAGAAAACTTTCCCGGCCCATTGGCCACTGCTGCGCATGGACCGCATCTACTATCGCAACCTCGAACTGGTGTCGGCGCAGCGCCTGGATGGCAGCGCGTGGCGAGAGTTGTCAGACCACAACCCGCTGTTTGCAGAATTCGCGCCGCTGTAATTACCGCAGCTGCGGCAGCTACCTAGTGCAGCTGCTGGCGACGGCCACTACATTCAGGCCATAACCATACACGGTGTACCGTCATGACCAATGCTGTTGCGTCCGACAAACCGGTTGCCGCCAGGCCGTTCGCGATGTTCCCGAACCCGGAATACGGCACAGGCTGTTACCGTCGCCGCGTGCGCCTGCAACACATTGATGCACAGACAGTGCTCGCGGAGATGGAAGACGACCAGCACGGCTTTCGCATCATCCTGCAACACGATGGCGAGAACATTACCGGCATTCGCAGCGAATCACTGCGCATCCCGATGACCACCTGTGGCGGCGCGGGCCAGGTGCTGGAACAACTGGCCGGAGTGCCACTCTCGGATTCGCCTCGCTCGCTCGCGGACCACGCCAACCCGCGTTCGCATTGCACCCACCAGTACGACCTGCTCGGCCTGGCCATCACCCATGCGCGCCGCAACACGCCTTCGCGCCAGTACGACATCGCGATCCACGATGAGCAAGATGGCATCCAATGCGTGACCGGCGAAATCGACGGGGTAGCGGTGTTCGGCTGGCAGCTGCGCCATCACGTCATCGAGACGCCCGGCGTATGGCAGGGTGTCAATGTGCAGAAGGGTTTTGCGCAGTGGGCAGAGCGACATCTCACGCCCGACCTGTTCGAACTGGCGCTGGTCGTGCAGCGCGGCATGCTGGTGTCCACCACGCGGCGCGTGCTGATCCCGCCAATGGCAGGCATGGGACTGCTCGACGACCCGATGACGAAGGGCGTCTGCTACAGCTATTCCGAACCTGCCATCCAGCAGGCCATCCGCCACGGCGACAACCACCGCGACTTCAGCGATGCCCCGGAACAGCTGTTGCAATTTGTCTGATCCTGGCCGGTTTTGCCACTCATCCGTGGCGTTTTTTGCCAACCGGAACGGCCTGCTTTGCTCTCGATTGGCGCGGGGGCGTTTTTATAATAAGGGGATGTTTTCCTGACGCCCACGAGGTTAGCCATGCCGAGTTACCGCGCACCGCTCCGCGACATGCATTTTGTCCTGGATGAACTCCTTGATGCACCGGCTCACTACGCCAGCCTGCAAGGCTGCGAGCAAGTCACGCCCGACCTGCTTACCGCCATCCTCGACAATGGCGCGAAATTCGCCGAGAACATCGCGGCTCCGCTGAACGCCGTCGGCGACGAACACGGCTGCCGCTTTGCCGATGGCAAGGTCACCACACCACCGGGTTTCCGCGAGGCGTTTGCCCAGTACGGGGCCGATGGCTGGCAGTCAATGACCGTGCCGCAGGCAGAAGGTGGCCAGGGCCTGCCGAATTCAGTCGGCATGTGTGTCAACGAGATGATCGGCGGCGCCAACTGGGCATTCAGCATGTATGCCGGGCTCGCCAATGCGCCGGTGACCTGCCTGTTGCACGGCGGCACGCCGGAACAGAGAGCCACGTACCTGCCGAAACTGATCAGCGGCGAATGGGGCGGCACCATGTGCCTGACCGAAGCGCATTGCGGGTCGGATGTCGGTTTGCTGCGCACCAAAGCGGTGAAGCAGGCGGATGGCAGCTACAGGGTTTCCGGCACCAAGATTTTCATTTCCGGCGGCGAGCAGGATATGACGCCGAACATCATCCATGCCGTGCTGGCGCGGGTGGAAGGCGC
>CALMIC010000070.1 GCA_937864065.1 uncultured Cellvibrionales bacterium
ATAGCCACCGATGACCGGCATGTCGGCAACAAAATCCCCTTCACGCAGCGACAACACACCGGGAGCCACCTTGTCGACCACACCGAACCAGTCATAACCGAGGGTGAAGGGCGGCTTGTCCTTCACATCGACATACTGGCCCTGGCGGATGATCGTGTCGGTGAAACCGGTGCCGGCTGCCAGCACTTTCACCCGCACCTGCCCCGCTGCCGGTTCCGGCAGGGCTTCCTCTTCGACGACACGCAACTTGTCCGGCCCGCCAAAAGCCGTGAGTTCTATACGCTGCCAACTCATGCTGCCTCCTCCTGCTCGCGCAAGACTTTCATCAGGTAATGGCTGGCGAAACTCTCGCTGACCATGCTGTTGTCGCCCTTGGCCAGCGACATGCGCGCGAGGATCAGCGAGATGCGCAAGCCGGCAAACACCAGGTAGTAGTGCAAGTCAGCGGCCGGCAAGCCGCTCTGTGCCGACCAGCGCTGCACCGTGTCCTGCCGCGACGGAAAACCCTCCAGCCGCGGGCAACCGAGGCCCAGGCTGAACAGTTCATCCATGAAAATCCACCAGGCGATGTCCTGCAACGGGTTGCCGAAAGCGAGCATTTCCCAGTCCAGCAATGCCGCGACGCCCGATTTGTCCTCGTGGAAAATCACGTTGGCCATACGCGAATCGCCCCAGCAGAAACCCAGCGGCCCTGCCGCTGGCTGGTGTCGCTTGAGCCATTCCAGCGCGGTCTCGCAGTGCAGGTTGCGCTGCCCTTCGAGACCCCAGTTCATGTAGTACTGCCAGTACTGCAACTGTTCGCCCAGCCCGCGCGGGAAATCGTGCTGTGCGGCAAAGGCTTGCAGTTCACCACTGTCGACTGGCAAGCGGTGCAGCCGCACCATCATGTCGACACCCGCCCACCACAAGCGTTCGCGCTCCTCCGGCGTACTGGCGACGATCCAGCCATCGATATGGTAAGGCGGGATATCCGGCGGGATGAGCCCGGCGGTTTTCCGCATGATATAGAACGGCATGCCGAGTACCGTGCCGGTCGGCTCCTGCGCCACAAGCATCGGCATCGCCAGGCCTGGCACGCGTGCCAGCGTAGCCATCGCGTCGTACTGCATCGGCAGGTCATAGGACGGAAACGCGAGCTTGTCACCCTGCGCCTGCAAGCGCGCCACCATGGGCTGCGATTGCCGCCGGCCGTTGTCATCCCATGCCGCATCAAACAGCACCGTGATGTTCGACATGCCGGTGCCTTCCGGGATCACAAAATCGGAAATCACCAGCGACTGGCCGGCAAACGCCGTCTCACCCAGCCACGCCTGTAGCCGTTCACGCACAGCGGCAGGGTCAGCCAGGCTCGGTGTGGGCCTTAAATCTTCACTCATTACATTTACTCCGGAAAATCAGTTCAGCAAGGCCGGTTGCTGCGACCGGCAAAGCGCGCGTGGTCGCGAATGTCGCGGTAAGCGTCCAGTACCGGTGCAAATTCGTGCGGCCTGCTCGCATGCAGGATCACGCCATCGGCACCGGCAGCAAACTGGTCATTGATGCGCTGCGCGCACTGGGCGGCATTGCCGACGGCAGCCGGCAACCAGTGTTCGGGCAGCAATGTGCGGATATGGCGCAACTGGTCCAGCGTCGCCACGCTGTCGATCGCACCGAAGATGTTTTTCACCACCTCATCGGCGCGAAAGCGATCCAGTACCGCCTGTTCCCAGCCGTTCAGCTGCACCAGCAATTCGCCATACTGCGGCGCCTGCAGGTAGGTCGCCATGCGTGCGACGATGTAGCGCAGGTACTGCTCCTCGTCCGGTTCGTGTGCCACGGCGAGCACGCTCCAGATTTTCACCGAGGCAGCATCGCGCCCTGCCTGTGCCGCACTGTCGCGCACACTCTGCACCGCCCGCGCCAGCGCCTCGTCACTGATGAAGGTGTGCAGGATCACGCCATCAAACACCGTCGCGGCAAAGGTGAGGCTCTTCTCGCCGAAACCCACGAACAGCAGCGGGATGTCATCGGCAATCCAGTCGGCCATGTGCAGGTAGGGGAACTTGCCGAGCACACCGTCATAGCTCACGCGCTCGCCGCGCCACAGCTGGCGCATCATCACGGCAAAATCCTGCAGGTGGGTATTGCTGACTTTTGCCGTGCCCATCAGGTCAGAGCGGATGCCGACGCCGCGCGCGACCCCGAGCGCAAAGCGCCTGGATGACAGGCGATGCAAGGTCGTGCCCATACTCGCCGTGAGCAGCGGATGGCGCGTGTTGATATTGGTGGCCCCGGTGCCAATGAAGAGCTTGCTCGTCACCGCAGCGGCAGCGCCGGCCAGTGCCGCCACTTCCTTCACATCGAAACGCTCGGACAGCCACACGGAACCCACGCCTAGCGCCTCGGCCGTGCGCACCTCGTCCAGCAGGTCGGCTGGCGTGCGGGTATGGCCCGGCAGGCCGTAGAAACCCAGTTCCGGAAATTCGCTGCTGGCCGCTTGCATCACCCCGCCCTACCCCTAGAATTAGTGAACACTGTTCAGACAAGTTAATGAACACCGTTCACCGAGTCAAATCCGAGCAAGCGATGAAGCAGCCCACTGCCAGGCAAGACAAGGCCAGCAAGACCGGCAAACCCATCGGGCGCCCCGCCCGCCTGAGCCGCGACAAGATCCTCGACACTGCCATGGCGCTGCTGCGCGAGGGCGGCGGACAGGAACTGTCGATACGCCAGCTCGCCCAGCAACTCGGCACCGTGCCCGGCAACCTGTACACCTATTTCCCCAACAAGGAGGCGCTGCTCGATGCCCTCGCTGCCCATGCGCTCGGCACGATCGAGATCCGTGCCGACGCCACGTTGCCATGGGATGACCAGCTGGCCGGGTGGCTCACCGCTTTCCGCGCCACCCTGAAGCAGCGGCCCGAACTGATGTTACTGATGGGGCTGGCCGGCACGGCACCAAGCACATTGGCGGTGATCGGCCGGCTGGCCAGCCTGATGGAAAGTGCCGGGTTGGGTCGCGCACAGGCCGTCCTGCACGCACAGGGATTGTTGTGGACCGTGATGAGCTACACGCTGTTCGAGCTGCAGGCCAGCGAACCGAAAGTGGTGAAACAGCTGCAGCAGGCCGGCGAGCACGAAAAAAACGGCGAGGTGTTTCCGCACCTCGCCGTCGACGACCTGGAACCGCTCTGGCAGGCCACGCTGAAGCGCAACCTGGACGGCATCCGCCTGCAGGTCAGCGCTTCGGCATGCACTTGAACTGGTAGTAAAGGTAATAGTCGTCACCGCTGACCGGCTCGCTCCACTCCGCCACTTTCTGGAAGCCGTTGCTGCAGGTACGGCTCATCTGGCGGAACAGCTCATTCTGCGCCGAGACAGGCGAGAACGACGCGCGCGAATTTTCCGGGTTCAGCGTGTACAACACACGGATGTTGACCAGCTGGTCGGCATCGACGGCCTTGCCCTTGACCGTGCCAGTCGCCTTGCTACCGGCTACCTGGCCGGCTGTACCTGACGCCGCTGCCTTGCCGAGGCTTTCTTCCTGCGCTGTACCTTCAGCCTTGTCCGTTGCATGTTCGTTTTCCTCGTAGGCGTTGATCGCCGTGCTTTTGGCCCACGGTGTTTTCAGGTCTGATGACCAGATGCCGTCGGGATTGGTTTCGTTATAGAAATCCTGGGTGTTCAGGCCATCAGCCATATCGACCATATGCCTGAATTGCGTCTTGGTAGCAGGACGCTGGTTCTCTTCGCAATAACCGGTAGTGGCAAGCGCTGCTGCCAGCAACAGGGTTGAACATTTCCACACACGCATGACGTTATCTCTCTTCTAATAATGTTTTTTCTGTGACAGCGGGCAGGATGCTGGCTATGCACCGTGCCCTTGTCTGTCAGATGACTGGCCAGAACATCAGAACTTCACTTCGAAGCCGACGCCACCGGTCTTCAGGTCGCCGTCGTCCACCAGGTCAGAAGCGTTGTCGACATCCACTTCCAGCTGGGCAACGTAACCGTAGATGGTCACGTTCTTGCTCAGTGCGTAGTCAACACCCAGGGCCAGCTGTTCGGCATCAAAGGTCTTGGATGAGCCGACATCGAAACCGTTCGGGCCATCCAGTTCGTTGAACGCCTTGGATTCGCTCTCGCCGTACTGCGCCTTGAAGGCCCAGTTGCCGAGCTGGTACTTGCCGTTGATCATCCAGGCGTCCTGGCTTTCGATACCGGTGTGGTAGTCATCGTTCGGGCCGTTCATGGCCAGGCCGATACCTCGGCCGCTGCTGATCACCATGCCGTCGCCTTCTTCATTGGCGGAGCCGCTGGCATCGTAGTCGTCGTAGTGGTTGTCGGCTGACTGGACATGCGCGTTGAAGGTGAAATCACCAAAGGTGGCAGAACCGGTCAGGCGGACAATGTCGGCGTTCTGCACGTTGTAGTCGGTAGACAAGGCAGCCCAGATATTGTCGTTCAGCTCGTATTTCAACGCGGCAGACATGCGGTCGAACATGCCCGAGTCTTCCTGCTGGCTCTCTTCCACTTCGTCGTCGAGGCCGGCCTGTTCACCCAGCATGGTGGCGACATTCAGCGTGAAGCCCATCAGTTTCGGGGTGTTATACATCAGGATGTTGTTCTCGCGGTTCTCACCCACCATGTAGTTATTGATGTCACCGAGCACCAGGTCATTGAACATATCGGTGCCATCGGCCGCAATCTTGAGCGGGGTGTCGTGCTTGCCGCCCTGCAGCTGGCCGAAACGCTTGCTGTTCAGGCCGGCCACGATGTTGCGCTGGGCAAGCTCGTCACCGCTGTTGTTGACGCCGTCGCTGCCGTCATCGAGGAACACTTCATATTCCATCTTGAACACGGCATCCATGTCGTCATTGATCTTGGCCTTGCCCTTGATGCCAAAGCGCGAGGCATTGCTGTACATTTCGGAGTTGTCTACCTGGTCTTCGCCCAGGTATTCGAAGCTGTTGTTGTTGACGCTGAAGTTGGCCTTGCCATACACCGTGGCATCAGCCATTGCTGACGTAGCTTGTGCCGCGATCGCCGCACCGATTGCCAGAGGCAGAAGTTTGCGTTTCATAAAGTTTCCCCGTCTAAGGTCATCAAGTAGAGTGGTTTGACGTTACACAGACAGCCTCTGGCTGTTTGCTGGGGGCGATTATGGAAATGCTCTGTGACAAGTTTGTTACAAATTCAACATTGATCAAGAAATTGTTAAATCTTTAATTTTTTATTCTTTTTATTTTTTTAATACTTCTGTAACAATCAAAATGTATTCAACGTAAGACAGGCAAAAATACCAACACAAGGATAATGACAGGAATATGACAGGCGTGTGACTATTCTGTGACAAGGAATTCGCCAGTTGTCAGCGATCAAAACGGTACAGCAAATCCGGCTCGCTCAGTACATACAAAGTGCCATCGCGGCCGAGTGTGACACCTTCCGGTTGCGGCACGGCGCGGCCGAGGCCGTTGTGCCACCAGCCTAGCTGGAAGCCGTCTGACAGCAGTGGCAAGCCTGTGCCGGAAGCGACACCGGTGATCCTGCGCGACTCGTCACTCAGCACCAGCAACTGGCCGGACTGCTGGTCAAAATGCAGGCCGGAAATATCCGTGCCGAAGCGATCAACGGCATGCTGCGCCGGCAGGATCTGCACCTGCGGCTTATGCAGGCCCGGCGCGTCCAGACGGACACCGCTGACCCGCAGCAGCATCACCGGTGACTTTTCCCGCGCCAGGTAGAACACCTGCTCGTCCGGGTTCCAGGCGAGATCCTCGCAGCCCTTGTTACCGCGCGAGGCATTCAGCGCCGGCAAGGCAAACAGCGGCTGTGCCGGGCGCGCCACCGCAGCAACGCCGGGCGGCAGGTCGAGCAACCAGACACTGCAATCCCTCTCCTCCACCACCGCGAAGCGATCACCGTCAAGCCAGGTGATGCCCTCGACATCGCGGAAGTCCTGCAGCCTGATACTCCGCAACACATCGCCATCGCTGTTCATTTCCACCACCAGCGGTTCACTGTTGCGCACGGCAAACAGGCTGCCACGGCTGTCATTCCAGGTAATGCCGGAGGCATCACTGGCGAGCGCAGCCAGCTTGACCGGTGGTGCTGCCAATGCCTGTTGCCGCAACAGGGGAGGCGCTGCTGGCGTCACCGCTTCCACGCGGTCGGCCAGCGGCAACAGCCCCAGGCCCAGCACCGTCGTCATCAGGGCGCCGGCATGCAGGAAAGACGAGAACAACAACGATGTGCGTAGTCTGTGCAGCTCGGGTGACATCAGGCAACTCCCATATAGCGTTGCAGGCGCGATGGCTTCACCTGCTGCAGGTCCACCACCACGAGCCCGTCAATGCAATTGGCAAAGGCCGGGTCAATATTGAAATCAAGGAATTGGACGCCACCCTCCTCGCAAAGTTCCGTGTACTGCTTGTACAGCGTCGGTACCGCCAGCCCCATCTGCTGTAACTGCTCCTTGAGCAGGCGGAAATCGCCAGCGTAATGCCCGGTATTGAACAGCTGCGCCAGCTCCCGCTGCTGCGCGGCGTCAAGGCGGAACGGCAGGCGCGCCTGCGCGCTGCTGGCACCGAGGCGCGACACCTCGCCGGCCGGGAAGATAATCAAGGCCAGCCCGTCGAGTGAGCCGATCGGGTGGTTGGCGACAATCACCACCGGCCCGCTGGCCGGGATGCGGGCGCGCTCGTTCATGCGCACCTGGCAATCGAAATCGAAATAGGCCAGCACCTGCTCGACAAAATCCATGCCCTGCAGTTGCGGGTACTCTTCAGCAAAGGCGACGAAATCCCTTTCGCGCAGAATCAGCCGCAGCAACCGGCTCAACGTGGTGGAAAAGACACCCGGACTGCGCACCAGGGACGGGAAATGTTCAAGGATGATCTGGTCGACACTGAACATGCACACATCTCGGCTCACCGGGTTGCGCGCAGTATCCCGCCCGTTCATGACAGGCTGGCGAAAGAAATATGACAGGCCGGTTTAACGACCTGCCTTACGGGGGGAAGTGGAAACAGCGTCCTGCTGTCAGCGGTTCAGGACATCGTCCTTGACGCTATTGGCAATGCCGGCCACCTCGGCGATGTCGGCTGCGGTGGCACCGAGCTCCGCCAGTGTGGCCGCCAGGTTCTCCACCACCGCCGTGAAATGCTCCTCGGTCAGGGCCAGGTGGGCATGGCCGGCGCGCATGTCCTTGCCGCTGTAGCTGTTCGGGCCGCCGAAGACCATCGTCAGGAAGGCCTTCTGCTTGTTGGCCTGCGCGACCATATCGAGGTTCTCGAAGAAATGGCTGATGCGGCCGTCAGCGATCACCTTGTCATAAAAGATATCGACGGCCTTGTTGACTGCCGCTTCACCACCCAACCTGTCGTACAACGTACTCATCTGCCTGCTCCTCCAAAAGATATAAAAATAATATACTTTAAAGAGGCGCAGGGCAAGCTCAGAAGCTGTATTCGACGCCGATGCCGGTCGACTTCAGGGTGCGGTCGCTGGACGACTTGCTCTCGTCACCCATCACCTGGCCATGGTAAGCGTAAAGTTTGAGGTCCTTGTTGAGCTTGTGGTCGTAGCCGATCGCGCTCAGCTGGCCGTCATACTCCACTTCCTCGGACTTGGCATACTGCAGCTTGATCGTGTCCTTGTCGGTGAATTGCCAGGCCGCGTTGACCATGTAGCCGTCTTCGCGCTTCTGCTTGGTCGGGAAGGTTTTTTCCGGGTTCATCTTCCGTGCGTTCTGGCCCATCAGGCCCACGGTGAAGATACCCGCTTCTTCCACCTTGCCGAACTTGTACTGTAGCGCCACGCGCTCGATATCGTGGTCGCGGATACCTTCGTCGTGTGCCACGGCAAAATACAGCGCATCGCTGTCGGTCAGCAGGCCCTTGCTTTCATAAGTCACCGACATCGAGTTGCCCGAGCGGTCGTAGAACTTCGAGCTGTTGTCCACTTCGCGGAAATTGACCGTGGCAAAGGCCGCGCTGACGCCATAAAAGCTGGGCGTGCGGTACAGGTAGGTATGGCTGTCGCGGTTCTTGCCGACCATCACGTTCTTGAGGTCCGCGGCGGTCAGGTCGCTGAACAGGTCGACCTTGCCCTGCAGCATGCGCAGCGGTGTATCGATCTTGCCGCCTTCCAGCGTACCGAAGGTCTTGCTGCTCACGCCTGCGTATATTTCGCGCGCCACGAGGAAATCCTTCTGTGATCCGTAACCGCCGTTGCCAGCCAGCTCATACTCGGCCTTGTACACCAGCGCCCAGTCATCATTCAGCGTGTACTTGCCCTTGGCCCCGACGCGCGACGAGTTGGAGTGCCAGGCTTGGTTGGTGTCCCACTCGTTTTCGCGCGGCGCGTCGTGGGCGTCGTAGTCTTCGTCGATCTGGAACGAGATATTGACTTTGCCGTAGAAGTCGATCCCTTCAGGCATCGCAGCGACCGGGTCATCGGCCTGGGCGGTAAACGGGGCTACTGCGAGGGTGGCGAGGATGGCGAACACCAGCGGGCGGCGGGACAGTGGTGCAGACATGCGCTTGGGTTCCTGTGGTCAGGTCGACGGCGCATAGTGTGACAGAAATATTACAGTTTTATGACGATTGTATGGATGCTGCCGGCTCAAAACGGTAACCCAGCAGCGCGATCTCGCGCCGGAAGGCCTGTGCGACCAGTTCACGTTGCTGCGCCGTGTAAACCTCACTGTAATGCCGCCGGTCCCGCCTGAAGCCCGACTTGGCCTTGGGCAACGTTGGCAACGGTGTACCGAAACGCGCAGCCAGCAGCGCAAGCTCGCTCGCCATGTCTTCATAACGGCAAACCCGGTCAACGATGACATCGCCATTGTCGGTGTAGAGGTCAAAACCGCCAGGGCCGCCGACAAGCGCGAAATGGCCGGAGGCAAGGAAAGCCCCGAAACTGATGTCAGGGCGCTGCTGGCATTCCCAGTGATACCAGGAAATGACCTTGTCCCATGGATTGCGTTCGAAACAAAACGTGAAGTAATTATCCCAGATCCCGGTGCCCACCACCTGGCGCACCGCACTGGCACTGGCGTGGTTGAAAAACTGCCGGCCATCGGGCAGCTGGTAATTCTGCGGGCCGCGAAAACCGAGGTCACGGCGCAGCTGTTCGTCCCTGGGCGAGATCGGTGTGATGATGTCGTCCGGGCCGCACAGGGCGGACAAGGCGATTTCCAGGCTGGTGCCCGCCGTTTTCTTGGTCTTGATAAAAATGAAGCGATGGCGATGGGAAATGATCATGGCGACCGACGGAGAATGCCCTTGTCGGCCAGGTCATCCATCACTGCCTGCAATGCGGCTGACAGCACAACGGCATCGGGATGCTGCAACTCCAGCGCGAGCTGCGCCGTCACAGCGGCCAGGTCCGGCAGGCTGTCATCGGCCAGCAGCGTCAGCAGGCGAAAGGTGGCAGCGTTTGACTCGATGAAGCGCACGGCATGGGTCTCATCGCGATAGACCAGCAGGCAGGTTGGCTGCGCCGGCAGCTCAGCCGGCTGGTAATCCCCACCAATGCGATGCACCGGCCAGCGGAACGCCAGCGGCCAGCACAGCGGCGACAGGCGCGGCTTGTCACCCACCACTGCCGGCCACATCGCATCCTCGGCATGGCGCAGGGCAATCTCGCTCCACTCGTAGAGTGCGAGCTCGGCGAGGAATGGCGGCTCCCCGGCGCGGTCGCGCTCCTGCTGCAGGTAATCGGCAAACTCACCGGCAATGAACGGGAACAGGGGCGTTTCACAGCGATGGTGCGTGTAGAAATCACGCACCAATGCCTCCCAGTCAGCATCAGGCAGGATACTGCGTAGCACGGGAAAGGCGCCCGCCAGCAGCTGGCGGATGTTGTTGAAAAAAAGTTCGCGGTACACACGCAAGCGCTGCTCGCTCACGCCGGGCGGCGGCGCATGCAGCGACGGGTTGCGCAGGTGGTTGGCAAAGGCCAGCTGCTGTTCGCGCAAGGAATCAGGCGGCACCGGACAGCTCCTGCTGCGCTGTCTGCTGCAGCGTGCGGATCTGCGCCACTTCCGCGTACAGCTCTGCGATAGGCGGATAGTTGAAATCGCGCTCGAGCAGGGTCGGTTTCACCCCGGTGTGGCGATAGGTGAAGGCGAGCAAGTCCCACACCGGGTCACACACCGGCGAACCGTGCGTGTCGATGCGCAAATCCTCGTCCTGCTCACTGGTCTTGTCGGCAGTCATGTGTCCCGCCATGTGCAGGTAAGCCACCCGTGCAGCCGGCAGTGAACGGATGAACGCCTGCGGGTCATAACCGTGGTTGATGCTGTTGACGTAGACATTGTTGACGTCGAGCAGCAGGTCGCAATCCGCTTCCGCCAGCACGGCGTTGATGAAGGTGCTTTCGTCCAGGTCGCGGAACGGCGCTGCATAGTACGAGACATTCTCGATCGCGATGCGCCGGCCGAGCCGCTCCTGCACCTCGCGGATGCGCGCCGCCGTGTGCTGCACCGCTTCCTGGGTGAACGGGATCGGCATCAGGTCATACAGGTGCCCGTCGGCACTGCAATAGCTCAGGTGCTCGCTGTAGCCGCGCACGCGGTGGCTATCGAGAAAATCCTTCAGTTGCGCGATGAAGGCAGTGTCGAGCGGGTCTGGCCCGCCGAGCGACAGCGACAGGCCATGCGCGAGGAAGGGAAAGCGTTCCGCCAGTTCACGCAGTTGCCGGGTGGCCGGACCGGCCGTACCGATCCAGTTATCCGGCGTCACTTCCATGAAATCGAGCAGGCTGCCGTCGGCTTGCCGCAGCGCGGGCAACAACCCGCGCCGCACACCAAGACCGGCACCCCGAGGCAACATACCCGTCATGCGAGCTTACATGGCGCCGCACTTGCCCTCGCCGCACTTGCCTTCGGCATCACCCTTGTGGGCATCGTCGGCTTTCTTGCCGTCATCACCGGTTTTCTTGCCGTCGTCATCGCCGTGTTCACCGCGGCACTTCTCACCGCACTTGCCCTCGCCGCACTTGCCTGCCGGGCACACTTGCGGG
>CALMIC010000071.1 GCA_937864065.1 uncultured Cellvibrionales bacterium
AACCGCCACCATCGGTATCAAGCACTTCCGTCTCAAAACGCATGATCGTCAAATCCTTTCGCAATGCACTATTCTGCACACTCCCCCCGACCAACAACCTGCCATCATGCTGCTGGATAGCAATCTGCGCTGTCATGGCACTTTGGATGCCATTCAAATAGATCACGCCCTTTTCACCAAAATCCATATCACGGGAACCATCCGGCAACAACTTCAATAAATTGTTACTGGTCGTCACCAGCAACTTACCTCCAGGCTGCTGGATTATTGATTCAACCCGACCAGGAATCGCTTTGGAAACCAGCACACCTTGGTCCATCACCCAGTTAAAAACCAGCCCGCCGCCATCGTTAAATGACTGATCGAGAAACCCATCGGCAGTAATGCGGGCCAACGCCGAAAAATACTGCTCATTAGTGCCATCAGCCGCAAAGCCTCCTACCAACAACTTTCCGTCATCTTGCTGTGACACAGTAAGTAAACCCTGATCGTTGCTAACAGACAGTGGAAACCGGAAAACCAGCTTGCCGCCGTAACCAAAACCCGCATCCAGTGAACCATCCGGGTTATACCGGACAACCATGTTATTGTTGTTTTTATCATCACCAACCACTACTACTTTCCCATCAGACTGGACGAGCATATCTTTGGCAAAATTATTAACTCCGGAAAGAGGCCGGATAACAACACCGTTGTCACCAAAGCCAATATCGACCGAACCGTCACTATGGTAGCGCGCCAGATAAAACTCACGGCGATAGATATTTAAAAAGCTTTCATAAATAATTGCCGATCCAGAAACCAAGAGCTTTCCATCAGCCAACTCATGAACATCAGCCGCATAGCTACCCGAACTCACCTGCAACAACTGCTGACCATTGAGCGCAAACCTCGCGTCAGGCGTACCATCCGGCAGATAACGAAGCAGCATGGAGCTGGTTCCTGAATAGCCAGCAACCACCAACCTGCCATCACGCTGCTGGATAACCCGGGAGGGAAACGCCTTGACTCCAGGGGAAGTGACCGCAACGACACCACGATCACCAAAAACGGAATCCAGTGAGCCAAATTGATCATAACGCGCCAACAAAACTCCGGAAGTCTGCGCAACGGAAATTTGATCACTAACATTAGCTGAACAGTCAGAAAGCGACCCACAAAGAAGACCTAGCGAAACCAGCTTTCCATCACGCTGCTGTAACAAACCAGATCCATATAGGTTTGAAGCAACACCAAAATTCGTTGAAACAAACCCATTATTGCCAAAACCAGCTGCCGGTCTCCCGTTATTTGAAAAGCGATAAACAGAAAAATCATGATCACATGAATCACAGGCTATAAAACTTCCAGCTACAAAGAAATCACCTATATCATTGGTAAGTAGCGCTGTCGCATAGTCACCAACATAAACATTAATCCTGTCATCACCAGAGAATTCCGCATCAATTACCCCATTGCTATCGAGCTTGTAAACATAAGAGCCTGAATTATAGGCGGAACGAGCCAAGACGATAAAATTACTATCAGCAAGCCGCTTAACCTTTATTGCAACGTTATTATTAATATCCAGAAATACCCTTCCTTGAACACCAAAACTCTCATCCAGCGACCCATTAATATTGCAGCGACTAGCAGAAGGCTTACTTAAATAATTACCAACCAAGACAATCTTCCCATCATCCTGCTGGATTATGTCATTAACAAAGTGGTTCATTTCGAGCATTGAACCATCGACACCAAAATCAGTATCAACCGACCCATCGCCATTAATACGGGTCGCCCAGAACTGCGTATCGTTACTTAATCCAATAACCAGCTTTCCGTCCCGCTGCCTGACAAAGCGCGGATAAACACCTTCTTTTGGCGTAATGCCCACAGGGATTGAAACAAGGCCAAAGCTGCCATCGACCGAACCATCCGAATTGTACCTAACCACTCGCAGGTTAAGCCCAGACAATCCGACGACTAGAAGTTTTCCATCCTCAAGCTGCAAAGCTCCATTATTATCATGAACAATCACTGTTCCATTGCTGCCGAAAGCGGAATCCAACAAACCATCGCTGTTGAATCGAACAAGAAAAAATTGATTAAGATAGCTTTGCACGGAGACTACCAGCTTACCATCAGTCTGCAGGAGCAAACCGTGGACATTTTCGTAGTCAGCCAATTGCGTGACCACCTTTCCGGAATCACCAAAACCAACATCCAGCGAACCATCTGGATTGTATCGAACCAAGCCAATATTGTTAGTTGAAGCATTATTGTCACTGCCATTTCCGGCCGTTCCAGTCACTACAACTTTGCCATCAGGCTGCAAAACGGCGTCCCTGGCATAATCATCAAGCGTCACATTTGGCTGAGCCAAACGCACAATGCCGTTTTGATCGGGGCCAAATGTCGCATCAAGATCACCAGGCGCGGCTAGCACAACACCGGAACCAAACCATACGAGCCAATACAGTGTGAGAAAAATTCTGGCAAACGCCTTCATTGACTTAATAACCCGATCCATTGATGACCTCCACCCTGCCCGCATCCTTCAGCAGCGGGTTGCCCACATCGCGCTTGCCGGCACCAATGGCAAGATCCGGCGCACCGTCGCGGTTGAAATCTGCCAGCGCCAGTGCGCCACCGAAAGCAGCACTGGCCTGGTCGCCGTTGCGGATCACTAGCGGCGTGGCGGTGAGGCCATTGAACAGCTGCACGCTGCCGGCATCCTTGAGGCCAGCCACATCGGCACCCGGTGCGCCAACCGACCAATGATTGCCGGCGGCAGCGACAGCCGCGCCGAAGGCATCGCCCGCCGCTGCGCCCTCCAGCGTGAAGCTCACTGCGCTGTCGCCATTGGTGGCTATGAACACCTGCACCCGGCCGGCATCCTTGGCAGTGGCCGCGTCAAATTGTGGTGAGCCGACGAACAGATTGGCCGTTGTTGCTGCCACAGCGGCACCGAACTGCTCGCCAGCTTGCGTACCGGAGCGGGTATAGAGCAGTGCATCACTGAGGCCGCTGAACACGAACACCTGCCCAGCATCCTTGCCGGCGCTGTCCGCTTTCGGCGCACCGACCACCAGATCCATGACGCTATCGCTGTTCACATCCGCCACTGCAACAGCAGCACCGAACTGTGCACCGGCCTCCTGCCCTTCCGCCACCGTGCGCAGCAAACGGCCATCCGCACCGCTGTGCAAGGACACGCGACCGGCGTCTTTCAGCGCGCTGAAGCCAGCCGCGGTCAGGTGGGTGATATCGGCATACGGATCTCCGACCAGCAGGTCGGGAACATCATCACCGTCCACATCGTCGATTGCCGCAATGGCCGCGCCGAAACGCTGGTTCGCCACCCAGCCATTGATGCTGCGCAGTACGGTGTTGTCGCGGCCGGAGATGATGCGGACCGCGCCGGCTTTCTTCAGCAGCTGGCCTGAAGGATTGACGACCGCGGCCTGCGGCGCACCGACCAGCAGGTCCAGCATGCCGTCGCCGTTCATGTCGGCCAGCGCCACGCTGGCACCGAGCTGCTCGCCCTTGGCGCTGCCGTCCTGCTGCAGGAACAGCGCGGGATCATTGAGGTAGGCATCACAGGCATCGCCGAGCTGGTCACCGTCCGTGTCGAGCTGGTCGGGGTTGGCGACAGACACGCAGTTATCGCTGTTATTGCCCACACCATCACTATCGCGGTCTTGCGATTCCGCCGCATCGAACGGGAAGGCATCCTGGGCATCGGCAATACCGTCGTTGTCGTCATCCGCATCGCAGGCATTACCACTCAGATCGCCATCAGTGTTCAGCTGGTCGGCATTGGCAAGCCAGGTGCAGTTATCAGCGGTGTTGACCACACCATCACCGTCGACGTCGTTATCGCAGATGTCGCCTTTGCCATCGCCGTCAGCATCGGCGAGGTTGGCGCTGGCGGCCAGCGGACAGTTATCGGTCGCATCCGGTGTGCCGTCGTTGTCATCATCGGGATCCGCGTTATCGCCGATACCATCACCATCCACATCAGCCGAATCAGTGGCGTCGAGCGGATAGAGATCCTGCGCGTCTGCAACACCATCACCATCGTCATCACTATCACAGGCATTGCCGAGGGCATCGCCGTCAGTGTTGAGCTGGCCGGGATTGGCCAGCCAGGTGCAGTTGTCGGCGGTGTTAACCACACCATCGCCATCGACATCGATGTCGCAGATGTCGCCTTTGCGATCACTGTCGGCATCGGCAAGGTTGGCGCTGGCGGTCAGCGGACAGTTATCGCTCGCATCCGGCGTGCCGTCATTGTCATCATCAGGGTCGGCGTTGTCGCCGATGCCGTCGCCGTCAGAATCCCTCGTTTCGCTGGCATCCAGCGGGAAGGCATCGTGGGCATCAGCAATAGCGTCGTTGTCGTCGTCCGCATCGCAGGCATTGCCACTCACATCACCATCGGTATTCAGCTGATCCGTATTGGCGAGCCAGGTGCAGTTGTCGGCCGTGTTGACCACACCATCGCCATCCACATCACCGTCCCAGGTATCCCCTGTGCTGTAGCCATCCATATCGGCTTGGCCAGCAGTAGCCAACAGCATGCAGTTGTCGGGATTGTCACCGATTGCATCACCATCGGCATCAGCTGACTCGCCAGCATTCAGCGGGAAGGCATCCGTCACATCCGGCACACCATCGCCATCGTCATCGGCGTCCGTATTGTTGCCGGTGCCATCCTGGTCGGTATCAAGCCATTCGGTTGGATCGAGCGGGAAGGTATCGTGTCGATCTGGCACACCATCCTTATCCTCATCCGCCGAATCCACATCAACAGCATTCTCAACACCATCCCGGTCAAGATCCCCCGTGTGGACACGGAGAATCCTGCCCGCTGGTTTGCCATCGTAGGCGGTGAAATTACCACCTGCCAGCACCATGCCATCAGCCTGTACCGCCAGTACATTGACAGTGTCATTGGCTCCTGCGCCGCTGACAAACTGCTCATCCAACGTGCCGTCACGTTTCAACCGCACGACATGGTTGTGGGCCTCACCGTTTACTGCGACAAATGCGCCCCCCAGTAACAGACGACCATCTTCCTGTACCACAATCGCGTTGACAGTGTTGTCTACAGCTGCACTGAAGGTAATGTCCACTGCACCATCGGGCAGCAGCCGCGCAATGCGCTCACGGGCCAGACCATTGATAGCGGTGAACCCGCCACCTAGCAACAGCCTGCCCCGGCTATCAAGCGCAAGCGCATTGACACTGCCATTGGCACCCGTACCCGGATTGAACGCGGTATCCAGCGACCCATCCGCATTCAGCCGGGCAATCCGGTTGCGCGCCACACCGTTATAGTTCGTGAAGTTGCCGCCGACGAGAATCTTGCCGTCCGGCTGCAGCACTATCCTGTTTACGGCATTATTGAAGCCGGCACCGGTATTGAAACCGCTATCCAGTGAGCCGTCGGGATTCAGGCGGGCGATGCGTACTGCCGTTGCGCTGTTATAGGTAACAAATCCGCCACCAATGAGGATTTTGCCATCCGGCTGCAAGCTGACATCGTTAATGGCACCACTCGCGCCAGTACCGGCAACAAAAGTGGTATCAATGGCGCCATTGTCCAGCAGCCGCACCAACCGGCCAAATGATCCTTCATTGAACAGGGTAAAACCACCGGCCGCGATGACCTTGCCATCAGGCTGCCGCAACACAGCATTGATGCTGCCGTTATTGGCACCCGTGCCGGGTTTGAAGGCTGCATCAATCCCACCACCCCTCTGCAAGCGCAGGATCCGACTCAGGTAATTGCCATCAAACTGGGAAAAATTGCCCACAGCCAGCAGGCGTGCATCCGGCAATGACGCCAGATCGTAGACCGGACCATTGGCGCCAGCGCCAGGTAAAAATGCCGCATCGACTGAACCGGCCAGTGCATCACAGGCATTACCCGTGCCATTGCCGTCTATATCAGCCTGGTCAGCATTGGCAGCGAGCGGGCAATTGTCCTGTGCATCTCCAATGCCATCACCATCATCGTCGCTGTCAGCATTGTTGCCGATGCCGTCCTGATCAGTATCAACAGACTCAGCAGGATCCTGTGGAAACTCATCCTGCTCATCGAGCACGCCATCATTATCATCATCAGGATCACAGGCATTGCCAAGATGATCCCCATCGCTATCTACCTGATCAGGGTTGGTGACCAGAGGGCAGTTGTCAGCCATGTCAATGATATTGTCATGATCTGACTCATTTACCCACTTCGTTGGATCCCACGGAAAGTCATCAGCAGCATCGAGCACGCCATCATTATCAGCATCAGTATCAGCCTCGTCACCCAAACCATCATGATCCGTGTCGACCCACTCACCAGGATCCAAAGGAAAATCATCAACAGCATC
>CALMIC010000072.1 GCA_937864065.1 uncultured Cellvibrionales bacterium
ATGCCGATCCTGCTGAAACGCCGCTAGTCAGGCCGATCCTCCCCCGGGCACCCTGCCCGGGGGCATACCGCCCCGTTGCGCCAAGCGGACACCCGACGAATATCGGATGGGTGCCGCGGGTCTATGTCTTTATCATGGCTGCCCTCTCAGAGGAGTATTCCCATGGCCAAGACCATTGCCCCTTACGGCGACTATATCCACCAGCCGAACTGCACCAACCTTGATCACCTGCCCGGCGACTACGGCCTGCCTCTGATTGGCCACACCGTCGGTTACCTGAAAGACCCGCTGGTCTGGGCACAGAAGCGCTACAAGCAGTATGGCCCGCTGCAGCGGATTGCCACCACCGGCCTGCGCGGCGTGCTGGCGCTGGGTCCGGACCTGGCCCAGCAGGTGATGCTGGACATGGACCGCAACTTTTCCTCGAAAATGGGCTTCCATGACCGGGTGCAGAAGTTCTTCGAAGGCAGCCTCATCATGGAGGACTTCGAACACCACCGGCACCAGCGCCGCATCGTCCAGACCGCCTTCAAGAACGATGCCCTGCAGCACTACACGAAAGAGATCAACCGCATCTATGACCGCGCGCTGGACGAGTGGGATGCTGATGTCGGCCAGACCATCCCGTTCTTCATGTACATCAAGGAACTTTTGCTGATTGTTGCGGCAGAAATCTTTGCCGGTGAAACCGAATACAAGGGCGAGCGCGTGCGCTACCTGAACCAGGCGTTCCTGGATGCGACGGCGGGCCTGATGTATATCCTGCCGTGGAATATCCCCGGCTTCACCTACCACACCGGCATGAAGGGCAAGCGCAACCTGCAGAATTTCTTCCGCCCGATGATCGACCAGAAACGCAAGGGCGACGGCATGGACATGCTGAGCTTCTTCAGCCGCGAGAAAGACGAGAACGGCGAGTACTTCACCGCCGAGGAAGTGACCAACCAGGCCATCTTCCTGATGTTTGCCGCCCATGACACCACCACAGCGGCGATCACCCATACTATCTATTACCTCGCCCGCAACCCGCAGGTGAAGGAAAAGCTGTACCGCGAGGTGGACTCACTGGATCTCGACGGCCTGTTATGGGAAGACCAGGACAAGCTGCCGTACATGCAGATGGTGTTCAACGAAGTCCAGCGCATCCGCCCGTCCGTGCCCTCCGTGCCACGCCGCACCATCCGCGAGTGCGAGATGGCCGGCTACAAGGTTCCGGCAAACACCATGGTCTTCACCCTGCCGCGCTTCACCCACTGGATGGAAGAATACTGGACCAACCCGCACATCTTCGACCCGGAGCGCTTCTCACCGCAGCGCGCCGAGCACAAGAAGCACCCGTTCCAGTTCCACCCGTTCGGCGGCGGCGCGCACAAGTGCATCGGCATGCACTTCTCGCAAATGGAATACAAGAACTTCCTGTTCAAGTTCATCAAGCGCTTCGATTTCGAGTCGCGCCATGCCAAGCAGGATGTCTGGATGCAGACTTTCCCGCTGCCAAAACCCAGCGACGACATGCCGATTGTCATCACCCGTCGCTGAGACCCCGCGCACAAAAAAGCCGGCAAATGCCGGCTTTTTTATTGCCTGCAGCCAGTGCTTTACAACACAGCCAGGTATTCGGCGCCATGGCGATGGCGACGCAGCACATCAGCGATCGTGTCACCAACGGGATCCTGCGCCTGCAGGTTGCGACCAGCCTCACGGAAGAAGCCGACAAAACGGCCGAACTCGTCCGGCTTCATGTTGCGGTAGGCAATTTCAAGCACATGGAAATCGGCATCGACACCGGCAGGCGGCTGCACATGCAGGAAGAAGCGCAACTGTTCGTCAGTGCGTTGTTCGTCCTCGACTACCTTCTTGTCTTTCTTTTTCGTCAGTACTTCCTGGGTCATGTTTCTCAACCTTCCAGTTTCTTGAGCAGGATCTCGTTGACCTGCTGGGGATTGGCCTTGCCCTGTGAGGCTTTCATGATCTGGCCGACAAAGAAGCCGAGCATTTTCGGGCGCTTGTCTTCAGCCGCGTTGCGGTAATTGTCGACCTGCTGCGGGTTGGCCGCAATGACCTCATCGACGATCTTCTCGATCGCACCGCTGTCAGATACCTGCTTCAGGCCCTTCTGCTCGATGATCTCGTCCGCCGTGCCACCGTCTTTCCACATCAGCTCGAACACCTGCTTGGCGATCTTGCTGGAAATGGTGCCGTCCTTGATGCGCGCAATGATGCCGGCCAGCTGGCTGCTGGCTACGGGCGACTGCGCGAGCGCGAGCTCACTGCGGTTCAGCGCTGCCGCCAGGTCCACCATGATCCAGTTCGCCGCCAGCTTGGCATCGCCACAAGAGGCTACCACCTGTTCGTAGTACTCGGCTGTCGCACGTTCAGCGCTGAGCTGGCCGGCATCATAGGCGGAGAGGCCGTACTGCTCGACAAAGCGCTTCTGCTTCGCGTCCGGCAGCTCTGGCAATGTCGCACGCAGCTGGTCCAGATAGCCAGGCTCAAGCACCACCGGCAACAGGTCCGGGCACGGGAAATAGCGGTAATCGTGCGCGTCTTCCTTGCTGCGCATCGAGCGGCCGGTTTTCGTCTCACCGTTGTACAGGCGCGTTTCCTGCACCACGCGGCCACCATCCTCGATCAACTCGATCTGGCGCTCGACTTCATACCTGATCGCATCTTCCATGAAGCGGAACGAATTGAGGTTTTTCGTTTCGGTGCGGGTGCCTAGCGGCTCGCCGGGGCGTCGCACTGAAATGTTGACGTCAAAGCGCATGGAGCCCTGCGACATGTCACCATCGCAGATGCCGAGCGTAGTGACGATAGCATGCAGTTTCTTCGCGAAGGCCACCGCCTCTTCCGCGCTGCGCATGTCCGGCTCTGTGACGATTTCAATCAGTGGTGTGCCGGCGCGGTTCAGGTCAATGCCACTCTGGCCGGCAAAATCTTCATGCAGCGATTTGCCGGCATCTTCTTCGAGGTGCGCATGGTGGATGCGGATGCGCTTGCTGCTGCCATCGGCCAGGTCGATATCGATGTGGCCGGCGCCGACAATCGGCTCCGCCAGCTGGCTGGTCTGGTAGCCTTTCGGCAAATCGGGATAAAAATAATTCTTGCGCTCGAACACCGAGCGTTTGGGGATTTCGGCGTCAATCGCCAACCCGAACAGCAGCGCCATGCGCACGGCTTCCGCATTCAGTACCGGCAGCGTGCCCGGCAGCGCGAGGTCGACCGCACACGCCTGGGTGTTCGGCTCGGCACCGAAAGCCGTTGACGCACCCGAAAATATTTTCGATTTTGTGGCCAGCTGAACGTGGATTTCCAGGCCGATAACGGTTTCCCAGCTCATGCCATCACTCCCGCTGGCGCCTGCGCGTGCCAGTCCGTCACCTGCTGGTAGCGGTGCGCCACATTCAGCATGCGCGCCTCGTCAAAATAGTTGCCGATAACCTGCAAGCCGACCGGCTTGTTATCGACCAGCCCGCACGGCAGTGACATGCCCGGCAAGCCGGCCAGATTGGTGGCGATGGTGTAGATGTCTTCGAGGTACATGGCCACCGGGTCACTGCCTTTCGCGCCGAAGGCAAATGCCGGCGACGGCGAGGTCGGCCCCATGATGACATCCACCTCTTTGAACGCCTCGACAAAATCCTGCTGGATCAGCCGGCGCACCTGTTGTGCCTTGCGGTAGTAGGCGTCGTAGAAACCGGCAGACAGCGCGTAGGCGCCAACCAGGATGCGGCGCTTCACTTCCTCGCCGAAACCTTCGGCGCGCGAGCGGCAGTACAGGTCCATCAGGTCTTGCGGGTTCTCGCAGCGGTAACCGTAGCGCACCCCGTCGAAGCGCGACAGGTTGGCCGAACACTCGGCCGGTGCGATAACGTAGTACGCAGGGACTGCGAGATGCGAATGCGGCAGCGAGATCTCCACCAGCCTCGCACCGAGTTTTTCGTATTCACGCAAGGCGGCCTGCACGCGCTCAGCCGTTTGCGGGTTCAGGCCCGCGCCGAAATACTCCTTAGGCACGCCGATTTTGAGGCCGGCGAGCTCGTTACCCAGCGCAGCGGCATAATCCGGCACGTCGCGATCGAGTGAGGTGGAATCTTTCGGATCAAAACCGGCCATGGCACCCAACAGCAGCGCCACGTCTTCCGCCGTGCGCGCCATCGGGCCGGCCTGGTCCAGGCTGGAGGCAAACGCGATCATGCCCCAGCGCGACACACGGCCGTAGGTGGGCTTCAGGCCGGTGATGCCACACAGCGCAGCGGGCTGGCGGATCGAGCCGCCGGTATCGGTCGCGGTGGCGCCGGGCGCGAGTCGCGCCGCCACGCAGGCCGCGCTGCCGCCCGAGGAACCGCCGGGCACACAACCGGTATCCCACGGGTTTTTCACCGGGCCGTACCAGCTGGTCTCGTTCGAGGACCCCATGGCGAACTCGTCCATGTTGGTCTTGCCCAGCATGACCAGGCCCTGTTCACGGTACTTCGCCACCACGGTCGCGTCATACGGTGAGATGAAGTTGTCGAGCATGCGCGAGCCGCAGCTGGTGCGCACGCCCTGCGTGCAGAAAATGTCCTTGTGGGCGAACGGCACCCCGGTGAGGAAGGCGGCATTGCCAGCCGCACGGCGCGCATCGGCAGCATCAGCCTCGGCCAGCGCCTGTTCAGCCGTGACGGTGATGAAACTGTTATAGGTCTTGTCCAGGCGCGCGATGCGGTCGAGGTAGTGCTGTGTCACCTCGCGGCTGGAAAACTGTTTGTCGGCCAGCGCGCGGGCAGTCTGGGCGAGGGTGAGGTCATGCAAGTTCATGGCGCCCTCCTCACTCGATCACTTTCGGCACGAGGAACAGGCCGGCCTCGACCGCCGGCGCAATCGCCTGCAGGGCAGCGCGCTGGTCGGGCTCGGTCACGACATCCGGCCGCAGGCGCTGGACGGCATCCAGCGGGTGGGCCATCGGCTCGATGCCGGCCGTGTCGGCCGCCTGCAGCTGGTCGATCAGCGCCAGCACATCGCCGAGGCTGGCGGTGGTACGGGCAAGGGTGGATTCATCGAGCGCGATGCGCGCCAGGCGCGCCAGCTGCTCGACTTGTTGGCGTTCAATAGCCATCCGCTACACTCCGACGGGTCTGTTCTGGGGGCTTCCGGGAAGGGCGGCAAAGTACCATATTTCAGGCAATAAATCCCCGCCGGCACCGGGCTTTCCCTTGCTGAAAAGGGCCTCTATTGGTACAGTCTTGCGCCTTCGGCGGATCCTTGTGCCGCCCCTACCAGCCAGGTACCCCTCCCATGTTCAAGAAATTCCGGGGAATGTTCTCCAACGACCTGTCGATCGACCTCGGCACGGCCAATACCATCATCTACGTCCGCGGCCGCGGCATTGTGCTGGACGAGCCGTCCGTGGTGGCGATCCGCCACCATAACGGCCAGAAAATCGTCGAGGCCGTCGGCATCGAGGCCAAGCGCATGCTAGGCCGCACACCAGGCAACATCACGGCCATCCGCCCGCTGAAGGACGGCGTCATCGCCGACTTCCAGGTCACCGAAAAAATGCTGCAGCA
>CALMIC010000073.1 GCA_937864065.1 uncultured Cellvibrionales bacterium
GCAGGTTCTCCACCCGGCTCAGCCCTTTCTCGCCTTTCTCGTTGCGATGGAAATCGACCAGGCCGCTGGCGGTCATCGCGTGTTCCGCCAGTTTGTGCAACGGCTCCTCGCGCGTCTCGACATCGAGCCGGTTCACCAGCGACAAAAAGCTGCGCACGGCATTGGCCGCGCGCGCGGCAAGCTGGTCAGTCTGCGTGAGCTCCTCGGCCGCCTGCCACAACGAGCATTGCCGTGCACGGGCAAAGCTGCGGATCTCCTCCACCGTGCGTTCGCCGATCGCGCGCGTCGGGGTGTTGATCACGCGTTCGAAGGCCGGGTCATCGTGGCGGTTCCACATCAGGCGCATGTACGCCAGCGCGTTCTTGATTTCCAGGCGCTCGTAGAATTTCTGCCCACCGTAAACCACATAGGGGATGCCGCGCTGCAACAGCGCTTCTTCCAGTGCGCGCGACTGGGCATTGGAGCGGTACAGCAGCGCCACGTCGCGCCGCGCGCCGCCCGCCTCCACCCAGGCGCTGATGCGGTCGACAATGAAGCGCGCCTCGTCCTGCTCATTGAACGCGGCATAAACGGAAATGAGGTCGCCATCGACACTGTCGGTCCACAGCTCCTTGCCCATGCGGCCGCGGTTGTTGTCGATCACCGCATTGGCAGCCTTGAGGATCGTCGCAGTCGAACGGTAATTCTGTTCCAGCCGGATCGTATGCACGTTGCTGAAGTCACGGTCGAAGCGCTGGATGTTCTCGATGCGCGCACCGCGCCAGCCATAGATCGACTGGTCATCATCGCCGACTGCCGTGACCAACGCGCTGTCGCCGGCCAGCACGCGCAGCCACGCGTACTGGATCGTGTTGGTGTCCTGGAACTCGTCGACCAGCAGGAAGCGGAAGCGCTGGCGATAGTGCTGCAACAGCTCGGGACTGTTCAGCCACAACTCGTGCGAGCGCAGCAGCAGCTCGCCGAAATCCACCAGCCCGCCGCGTTCGCAGGCTTCCTCGTAGGCGGCATAGATTTTCAGCTGGGTGTCCATGTGCAGGTCACCAGTGCGTTGCAGGTAGGCCGCACGGCGCCCCTCATCTTTCTGCGCACCGATGAACCACTGCATCTGTTTCGGTGGCCAGCGACCCTCGTCGATGTCGAGGTTCTTCATGACGCGCTTGATGAGGCGCAACTGGTCGTCACTGTCGAGGATCTGGAACTGTTCCGGCAGTTTCGCCTCGCGCCAGTGCATCTTCAGCAAGCGGTGCGCGAGGCTGTGGAAGGTGCCGACCCACAGGTGCCGCGCACCCTGCCCCAGCTTTTCTTCCAGCCGGCCGCGCATCTCGCGCGCCGCCTTGTTGGTGAATGTCACGGCGAGGATGGCATGCGGCGGCACGTTCTCTACCTGGATCAGCCAGGCGATGCGGTGCACCAGTACGCGCGTCTTGCCGCTGCCGGCGCCGGCGAGGATCAGCTGGTTTTCCGGTGGCGCGCTGACCGCCTCGCGCTGGGCGTCGTTCAGCGAATCAAGCAGCGAGGAGATATCCATCCGTCAGCGCACCTGCCTGCTCAGTGGCTCTTGCGCGTGAAGTGGTCCAGTACGCCCATCGCAATCGCCGACAGGACAAAGGCCATGTGCAGGATGACGTACCACAACAGTTTGTCATTCGGGATGTTCATCGCGTTCATGAACATCTTGAGCAAGTGGATCGACGAGATCGCCACAATGCTGGCCGCCACTTTCATCTTCAGCGACGACGAGTCCATCGTGCCGAGCCAGCTCAGCTTCTCGGCACCTTCATCAACATTGAGCTGCGACACGAAGTTCTCGTAACCGCTCATCATCACCATCACGATCAGGCCACCGACCATCGCCAGATCGATCAGCGACAGGATAATCAGCACCATGTCGGCCTCGGCCAGCGTCAGCGCATGCGACAGCAGGTGCCAGGCTTCCTGGAAGAACTTGATCGACAGCGCCACGAGGCCCAGCGACAGGCCGAGGTAGACGGGCGCCAGCAACCAGCGCGAGCGGTACATCATCGTTTCTATGAATCTTTCCATCACCTGCTCCACAAAACAGAACCGGGGCAGAGCCCCGGTCGTCAATCACCTTCTGCTCGCGCTTACTTCTTGCCCTTGCGCTCTTTCTCGATCAGGAAGCTCGCGACTTCGAGCATGCCTTCCTGTGAGCCGGCATCGTGGGACGAGATACGGTACTTGCCGTTGACGATCACTTCCGGTGTGCCGGTGATGCCATAGCTGCGCACGCGTGCATCGGCCTGCTTGACCTGCGATTGTACCGAGAAGGAATTGTAGGCCTTGCGTGCGGCCTCTTCTTCAATACCGTGTTCGACAAACAGCGCCACCACTTCATTTTCACTGGCCAGCGGTTTTTTCTGTTCCTGCAGCGCCTTGAAAATGATGGTGTGCATAGAGTCCAGCACATTGAGTTGCTTGGCCATGTAGTAGGCGCGCGCATGCGACTCCATGTTGGGGCGCCAGATCGCCGGCGTGCGCTGTACCTCGACATCCGCCGGCAGTTTCTTCGCCCATGGCTCGAAAGCGGCCTCGAAGTGATAGCAATGCGGGCAGCCGTACCAGAACACCTCGTTGACTTCGATCTTGTCCTGGTTGGCGGTGCGCACCGGCACGGCAATGACCTGGTAATGCTTGCCGGCCTGGTATTTCTCACCGGCCGGAGCAGCATCCTGGGCATGGCCTGCCAGGGGCAACAGGCTGGTGGCTGCCAGCAGCAGCGAAGCAAACAGTGTTTTCATGGTGTACTCCTGTCAAAAATACG
>CALMIC010000074.1 GCA_937864065.1 uncultured Cellvibrionales bacterium
GGGTGTCGAGTTGCTGGCAGCAACACCGTTCCAGCATGACATTTCCGGCAACGGCGTAGTGGGCGCGGCGTTCGCGACCACCGACCTGGGATCTACCAAGCACCTGCCGCCGACGCTGAACCTGCAGTACTACTTCAACAATTCCACCAACTTCACCCCGTTTGTGGGCGTTGGCCTGAACTACACCAAGTTCTTCAGTGAAGATGCTGGCCAGGATCTGGAAACCACGCTGGGTGGCGACGTTGACCTGGATCTGGAAGATTCCGTTGGTCTGGCAGCAGAAGTCGGTGTGGACTACAAGCTGAATGACAACTGGCTGCTCAACGCTACGGTCATGTACGTTGATATCGACACCGAAGCCACCTACACCGTCAAATCAGGTGCTCTGGCTGGCGCGAAAGTCGAGTCTGACGTCAGCATCGACCCGTTCGTGTACCTGATCAGCGCCGGTTACAAGTTCTGATCAGTCATTGACGGCAATAAAGGAAAAATTCCCGGTTGCCATCACCACCGGTGATGGCGCTGGGAAAATACCCCAGCACGGATAGCCCGTTCATTGCGCAGCAGTCGCGCAACTTCTCTTCGATCACTCCCAGTACTTTCGTATTCTTCAGCAGCCCCTGCCGGTTGATATGCTCCGGCCCGGCCTCGAATTGCGGCTTGACCAGGCTCAGCAGGTAGCCGCGCTTTTTCAGCAGGGGTGCTACGGCTGGCAAAACCAGTGTCTGCGAGATGAACGACAGGTCCAGCACCGCCAGGTCGAAACCGTTGCCTTGCGGGCTGTATTCACGCAGCGTGGCCGGCAACGCACGGGCATTGCATTTCTCGATACAGGTGACGCGCGGATCGTTGCGCAGGCGTTCGTGCAGCTGGCCATGGCCGACATCGACGCCGACCACGCGGCTGGCGCCAGCCTGCAGCAGGCAGTCGGTAAAGCCGCCGGTGGACTGGCCCACATCCAGGCAGGTCATGCCTGTCACGTCGAGCCGGCAGTGGGCGAGGGCGCCGGCCAGCTTCAGCCCGCCGCGCGAGACATAGCGCGCCTCGCTGTCATCCACCAGCCGCAACGGGGTGCTTTCCGGCAGTACGAGATTGGCTTTCGCCACGGCTTGCCAATGCCCTTGCAGGTCGCACCACTGCACGCCGCCGCTGGCAATCAGGCGCTGAGCCTGGGCGCGGGAAGCGGCAAGGCCTTGTCGGACGATCAGCAAGTCGGCACGCAGCATGGCAGCAATCTGGCGATTGGGGGTCGGCGCATCATAGTGTCTAATAGGGCGCCCGCAAGCCGATGCAGCTGCCATGACCGAGAGCGAAGACCAGACCTACATGCGCCGCGCGCTCGCCCTTGCAGCACAGGCTGCCGCCGCCGGCGAAGTGCCGGTCGGCGCCGTACTGGTGCGCGACGGTGAAGTGATCGGCGAGGGCTGGAACCGCCCGATCAGCGGCTGCGACCCGACGGCCCATGCTGAAGTGATCGCCTTGCGCGATGCCGCGCAGCGGGTTGGCAATTACCGCCTGCCGGGTAGCACCCTGTACGTGACGATCGAACCGTGCACGATGTGTGCCGGTGCACTGGTGCATGCACGTGTCGCGCGGGTGGTGTATGGCGCCACGGAGCCGAAAGCCGGTGTGGCGGTGAGCAACCTGCAACTGTTTGACGCGCCGCATTTCAACCATCGTGTCACCTGCGAAGGTGGTGTGCTGCAGGCCGAGTGTGCGGCGCTGATCAGCGCGTTTTTCCGTTCCCGGCGCCTATAGCTGCAGACGGTTCACGACGCCACGCAATATGGCTGCGGCCGGCCAAACAGGTAGCCCTGGCCAACGCCAATACCCAGTTCATGCAACAGGTCCAGTTGTACGCGACTCTCGATGCCAGTGCCGATCACCGTGATGCCGTCATCGCTCGCTACGGTGACCGCATTGGCCAGCGTGCGCTGCCGGCGGCGGTCGTGCAGCGCTTGTTGCAACAGAACCCGATCGAGTTTCAGGTAGCGCGGCTTGAGCTTGCGCAAGCGGCTGACCTGCAGCTGTGTGCGGCCTACATTGTCGATTGCGATCTGGTAGCCCTTGTCCTGCCATGCGGCGATGGCATCGGCCAGGCGGCGTTTTTCCGGCACGGCATACTCCGGAATTTCCAGCACGATCCTGCGTGTGTCCAGTCCGCACTGTCGC
Source organism: uncultured Cellvibrionales bacterium (assembly GCA_937864065.1). GTDB lineage: Bacteria > Pseudomonadota > Gammaproteobacteria > Pseudomonadales > UBA7239 > UBA7239. The sequence continues at coordinate 2,173 of CALMIC010000074.1, forward strand.
AGGATGCCCTCGAACACACGGCCGTGGTCGGCACTGACAGCCAGCAGGTGATGCGGGTGCACGTTGAGGTGCAGCATGCCGCCACTTTGCTGCAAGAGGAAATTGAGCGCGTGCAGGGTGCGAGCCAGCCGGTCGACAAACGTGATGTCTTCATTGGCGGCCAGGGTAAACACGCGCTCCGGTGACAATACATTGCCCACGGTGGATGTGCTGTTGCCGCTTACGCTGGCGAGCAGCGCCTCGTGGCCAATGATTCGGCGGCGCTGGAAATCGAACAGCGGCTGGAACAGGGAATCCAGGCTGAAACTCGCATAATGTGCGCGTATGCGGTCGTGGTGGCTGAACAGGGTTGGCTGGCCGGCAGCATGGCGCGCAAACTCACGGCTGTTGAGGTAGCCCAGCACCCCGGACAGCGCTGCAGGGCGCTCCACGCTGTGAGCCTGTGCGTTCATGAGGCTTGCTCCAGCCTGGCTTCGTCGAGGAACACCCGCACGCTGCGAGGGCTGACCCAGACGCTGTCACCGACCTGCACTTGCAGTTCCCGGTGGCGCTCGCGTGACAGCTCGGCCTCGATAATTTCCGATTCATCCTCGCGATGCAGTTCCAGCCGGACCACCGGCCCGATGGTGTGGATGTGTCCCACCCGCACGCGGAACGCCGAGTTGCCGTCCGGTTCGCGCTGGATCTCGATGTCGTGCGGGCGCACATAGGCCAGCGCTGCCGCCTCGTTGGCGTGCGCATGTTCATCGACTGGCAGCTCGGCAGCCCCGATGCGGGCGAAACCGGCATGGACACGGCTGTGGAACAGGTTGACGTTGCCGATGAACTGGTAGACGAAGGGCGAGGCCGGTTCATCGTAGATCTGTGCGGGTGTGCCGATCTGTTCCACCTTTCCCTTGTTCATCACCACGATCCGGTCGGCGACTTCCAGCGCTTCTTCCTGGTCGTGGGTCACAAACACGCTGGTGATGTGCAATTCGTCATGCAACCGGCGCAGCCAGCGGCGCAAGTCCTTGCGGACATTGGCATCCAGGGCGCCGAAAGGCTCGTCCAGCAGCAATACCTTCGGCTCCACTGCCAGTGCACGAGCCAGGGCAATGCGCTGGCGCTGGCCGCCGGACAGTTGCGGCGGGTAGCGGTCGGCGAGCCAGTCCAGTTGCACCAGGTTCAGCAGTTCATGCACGCGGCGGCGGATTTCCGCTTCTGCTGGCCGGGTTTTCTTCGGTCGCACGCGCAGGCCGAACGCGACATTCTCGAACACCGTCATGTGGCGGAACAGCGCGTAATGCTGGAACACGAAGCCGACCTGGCGCTCGCGCACATCGGTATGCGTCGTGTCTTCACCGTAGAAATAGACACTGCCGCTGTTCGGTGTCTCCATGCCGGCGATGATGCGCAACAGCGATGTCTTGCCGCAGCCCGAAGGCCCCAGCAACGCGACCAGCTCGCCGGTCGGCACATCAAGGGAGACATTGTCCAGCGCGCGGAAGTCGCCGAACTGTTTGCTGACATTGCGGATCTCGATGCTCATCTGTTGTCACTCCGAAGCCTGTTCTCTGGATAATTCGATGTTCTGCTGCACTTTCCACTCGACAAAGGTTTTCAGCGCCAGTGTCACGAGTGCCAGCATTGCCAGCACGGAGGCACAGGCAAATGCCGCCACGTGGTTGTATTCGTTGTAGAGCACCTCGACATGCAGCGGCAGGGTGTTGGTCAAGCCGCGGATATGGCCGGACACGACCGATACTGCGCCGAATTCACCCATCGCCCGCGCATTCGACAGGATCACGCCATACAGCAGGCCCCATTTGATGTTGGGCAAGGTCACGCGCCAGAACATCTGCCAAGCGGATGCGCCGAGCACAATGGCCGCTTCCTCTTCCTCCTTGCCCTGTGCCTGCATCAGCGGGATCAGCTCGCGCGCCACGAAAGGGAAGGTGACAAACAGCGTGGCCAGCACGATGCCCGGCACGGCAAAGATCACCTTGATGTCGTGGTCCGACAGCCACTCGCCGAACCAGCCCTGCAGGCCGAATACCAGCACGTAGATCAGGCCGGCGATGACAGGCGACACGGCAAATGGCAGGTCGATCAATGTCAGTAACAGGCTTTTGCCGTGAAAGTCGAAGCGGGCGATCGCCCAGGCAGCGGCCACCCCGAAGACCAGGTTAAGCGGCACCGAAATGACAGCGGCCAGCAAGGTCAGCCTGATCGCTGCCCAGGTGTTCGGGTCATCAAAGGCGGCGAGGTAGGTTTCCCAGCCCTTGCGCAGTGCTTCGGTGAACACGGACACCAGTGGCAACAGCAGGAACAAGGCCAGCCACAGCAGCGCAACCGTAATCAGCAGTTTGCGAACCCAGGGTGCCTCGGTGGTCGTGATGCCGGAAGATATGCGGTTATTTGCGGACATGACGGTTTCCACTCCACCATTGCAACAGGTTGATCAGCAGCAGTAACAGAAACGACAGCACCAGCATCACCACGGCAATGGCGGTGGCCTGGCTGTATTCGTACTGCTCCAGCTTGGTGATGATCAGCAGCGGCGTGATTTCCGAGACCATAGGCATGTTGCCGGCAATGAAAATCACCGAACCGTATTCACCCACGGCACGTGCAAAGGCGAGTGCAAACCCTGTCAGCAGTGCCGGTGCCAGTGACGGCACAATCACACGATGGAAGGTTTGCCAGCGCGAAGCGCCCAGGCTCGCTGCCGCTTCCTCCACTTCGCCTTCCAGGTCTTCCAGCACCGGTTGCACCGTGCGCACGACGAAGGGCAGGCCGATGAATGTCAGTGCCACCACGATGCCGACCGGTGTATAGGCGACCTTGATGCCGTGCGGCTCCAGCAGGCTGCCGATCCAGCCGTTCTTGGCATACAGCGCCGACAGCGTGATGCCGGCGACGGCCGTGGGCAGGGCAAACGGCAGGTCGACCAGCGCATCGACCAGTTTCTTGCCGGGAAACGTGTACCGCACCAGTACCCACGCCACAATCAACCCGAAAAAGGCATTGAGTGTCGCGCCCAGTAGCGAGGCGCCAAAGGTCAGTTTGTAGGAGGCGAGGACGCGCGGGGTGGTCACCACATCGACAAATTCGCCCCAGCTCAACTCGAAGGTCTTGATGAATGCCGCCGACAGCGGTATCAGCACCACCAGGCTGAGATAGAACACCGTAAAGCCGAGTGCCGGGCCAAAGCCCGGCAACACGGAGGAAGATCGCAACAGTTTCATGGCAGTCTCTCGGGTGAACACCCCCTTGTAGCGGTCCAGTGAAACCGCGCAAGGGGGTAGCCAATGGGAAGGTCGGGTTTTACTTGCCGTAGATCTGGTCAAAGATGCCGCCGTCGCCGAAGTGTTCCTTCTGGGCTTTCTGCCAGCCGCCAAAGACTGCGTCGATGGTGAACAGCTCCAGCTTGGGGAACTGGCTGGCGTATTTCGCTGCCACAGCCGGGTCGCTCGGGCGATAGTAATTCCGTGCGGCAATTTCCTGGCCTTCCGGCGAGTACAGGTACTCGAGGTAAGCCTTGGCCACTTCAGCATTGCCGTGCTTGTTGGCGAACTTGTCCACCACCGTGACAGGCGGTTCCGCCAGGATCGAGTAACTGGGGATCACGATTTCCACCTTGTCGGCTCCCTGTTCCTTCAGCGCCAGGTAGGCTTCGTTTTCCCAGGTCAGCAACACATCGCCCACGCCGCGTTCGAGGAAGGTAGTGGTTGCGCCACGCGCACCGGAATCGAGCACCGACACGTTCTGGTACAACTTCGTGACGAACGCCTTCGCAGCAGCCGGGTCATTGTTGTTGTGCTTCAGGGCGTAGGCCCATGCGGCCAGGTGGTTGTAACGCGCCCCGCCGGACGTTTTCGGGTTCGGTGTGACCACGCCGACGCCAGGTTGCACGATGTCATCCCAGTCCTGGATGTTTTTCGGGTTGCCCTTGCGCACCAGGAACACGATCGTCGAGGTATAGGGCGAACTGTTGTGCGGCAGGCGCGACTGCCAGTCTTTCGGGATCAGCTTCGCCTTCTCGTGCAACTGGTCGATATCATACGAGAGCGCCAGCGTGACGACATCGGCCTCCAGTCCGTCGATCACCGCCCGGGCCTGCTTGCCGGCACCGCCGTGTGACTGGTTCACTGTGACCTTGTCGCCGGTCTTGCTTTCCCAGTGTTTCACGAAAGCCTTGTTGTATTCCTCGTACAGTTCGCGCGTCGGGTCATAGGACACATTCAGCAACGTGATGTCTTTCGCCAAGGCACCGGTGGCGGATACCGCCAGTGCCAGTGCTGCCGCCAGTTTTTTTATGGTGCTCGTTTTCATGACAGATTCCTCTCGTTTGATGTCTATGCTTCAGTCTTAGAAGGCGACCTGGACACGGCCGAGCAATACGTGCTCGCTGTCGCGGTCTTCGGGGTTTTTCGCTGTGCCGCCACCGCCCCAGTCGAAGCTGGTCTGTTCGTAATCGAGTGATACGCGGACGATGTTGGTCGGGTACCAGTTCACACCGACGCCCCAGTTGTAGGCGCTCTGCGCCGAACGGGTGGCCTGGGCAAAGGAGTCGGTGCCACCGAGTATGCCTTTGGTGTCGTAGAACGCATCCTTGTCGACATTGAGTTCGCCCACGCGCGCTTTGATTTCCCAGGCGCCCCAGCCGCCATTGGCCGGGTCGAAAGCCTTGCCGGGTTTCACACCCTTGAAGGAGGCATCCTCACCGGTCAGCAGGTAGGAGGCCGTGACATTCCAGCCGTCGTTGTTGATTTCCTCGCTGCGCGTTTGCGTGAGCCCTGTGCCGTAAATACGCGTGACATCCTGTTTTTCGATGACGTATTCGCCGGTGAGGCCCAGGCCGCCGTTGTAGTAGGAGAATTGCGGCACCAGGCGGTCGCGTGTGCCATCGGCCAGTACGGTATTGCTGATGCTGGTATCAGTCCGGTAGCTGAAGAAGTTTTCCTGGCCCGAACTGCGGTAGGTGGTCAGCAGCGTGTTGCCATTGGAGCCCTTGGCATCACCCGTGCTGGCACCGACGCCGAAGCTGAGGCCTTGCAGGAAGCCCGGCGAATTGGCAAACGGCTGGGCGAACAGCCTGGCTGCAATTTCCTTGTCGGTGTTCGGGTCGATGTCGCCGCTGGCACCGTCGTTGGCGCCGTTGAAGAAGCCGAGGGTGTAGTTGAGGCGCTTGTCGAACACATCACCTGCCACTTGCACGCCGATGTCGCGGCTCGGCAGGAAGTTGCTGGTCAGGCCGAGTTCGTTGAACTTGGTGTCGGCGGAACTTTGCAAACGCTCGAGCCCGATCGGCGGCGTGAACTTGCCCACGCGTACCTTGGCAGCCGGATGGTAGTTCGCGTCGATATAGCCATCGACCAGTGTCGAGTTGTTAGAGCCGAAGTCCGGCGTGATGCGGAAGCCGTAGGTCTCGCCCAGCGTGCCTTCGATGATAGGTCGGGCACGGCGCACGACAAAGTTGTCGGTGGCGGTGCGGGTGGCGATATCGGCATCGCGCTGCTGGATCGCAGTGTCGCCGAGATAGGCATGCTGGCCCTTGAGGCCTTCCTGGAACACACGCGCATCGGCTTGCAGCAGGCCGCGCAGTTTCACTTCGTACTTGCCGTCAGCGGATTTCAGGCCGAAACCTTTCTCGCCAGCGACGACCACCGGTATGACTTTTTTCTGCTCTTTCAGTTCTTCCTGGGCGATTTCCTGCTTGCGTTCGAGCACGAGCACTTTCTGCTGCAATGCCTCGAATTCGGCATTGTCAGCCACCGGTTGGTAGCTGGGGCCTTGCTGGGCCTTGACCTGCTTCTGCAGTTGCTCGACCTGCTGTGTCAGCGTCTGCAGCTGCTTGAGGATCTCGGGTGGCACCTCGTTGCTGGCTGCATGGCCGTCATGGGTCAGGGCTGCCAGCACGAGTCCCAGTGCCGTCGAGGTCAGGATCGGGTGTTTCTGTACCAGGTTGTGGATAGCAATATTCATTGTCGAATCTCCAGTAGATCTTGGGAAATCCGACTTCCGGTGGTCCGGTCAGCCGAGGGATAAGGTCGGGTTGTCGTTGGTCGCCGGGGCTGTCCGGTAGACCAGGGATTGAGAGTGGGTCAGGAAATCAGTTCAGGCGGATCTTTTTCTTGGCCTCGATCTGGGTCACCTTGCCGTCATGGACGGTGATCTCCAGCGAGCCATAGCGCAGGCCGGCCAGGGCCTTGGCGATCTCGCCCAGTACCCGGCTGTCGACCGGGGTCTGTTCTGGGCCTTGTTCGTGCGGGGTGTCGGTCATGGTGCTCACCTGCATGGTTGCCGTTGTCGATGGCGCGCACCTTATCGCGGCATGTTTATGCCGTGAAATATTTGTTTTTTATATTTTTATAATCAAAAGGAATATGTGGTCATTCGGCCAGCAATTGCTCGCGCTTGCGCTGCAATCGTTCGATGTCTTCCTGCAGGAAAATTGCTTCCTCGCCGTCTGCACTAGCCAACTGTTGCTGTAATGCGGCCAGCTTGTTGTCGAGGGTAGCCAGCGCCTCGTCCAACCGCTGCCGGTCGGTCTTGCGGCTGCGGGCCGCCAGCATCCGCTCGACTGCACTGCGCGCCGCGTCGGTGCTTGCCGCCGGTGCCGGGGTGTCCAGCGCTGCCAGTTTCTTGCGGGTTTCCTCGACCTTGAAGCGCATGTCCTCGCGCCGTGCCAGCAGGACGGATAGCTGCTCAGGCTGGCGCTGTTCGGCCTCGCGCACCTTGGCCTCGGCGCGGGCGAAACGTTCCTCGGCGGCGGCGAGGGTTTTCTCCAGTTTTACGCGTTGCTCATCGACCGACTGCTGCGCCGCTTTCTCGCGCACGGCGGCCAGTGCGGCGAGCACGGCAGCATTGCGCGCCTCGCTGCTGGCGTTTTCTGTCTGCTCGTGGAATTCGATGCGGGCCTGTTTGCGCGCCGCACGGGCATCGGCCTGCTGTTGAAGGCGGGTATTGCGGCGGTTAAAGCGCTCACGCGACAGGTCGGCTTTCTGCTGCACGGCCGTGGCTGACGGTTGCTGGTCGGCGGCCGGCACCATGTCGATGCAGTCGACGGGGCACGGTGCCACACACAGGTCGCAACCGGTGCAGATGTCGCTGATCACGGTGTGCATCAGTTTGGCGGCGCCGAGGATGGCATCGACCGGGCAGGCCTGGATGCACTTGGTGCAGCCAATGCACTCGGCCTCGCGGATAAAGGCGACCTTGAGTTCGGTCGGCTCCTCGCCGTGGCTGGTGTCGAGCGGGATGGCCGGCCGGTCCAGCAACTGCGCGAGCTTCGCGATACCGGCCTGGCCGCCCGGCGGGCATTTGTTGATCGCATCGCCGGCCGCTATCGCTTCGGCGTAGGGACGGCAGCCCTGGTAGCCGCATTTCGTGCACTGCGTCTGGGGCAGTACAGCGTCGATGGCATCAATCAGCGGGATCAGCTCGGTCACGGCGGCAGGCGGGTTACGGTGAGGCGGGCATTGTAGGGCCAAGGCGGCCAATCGCCACATGCACGGCTGTCTCCACACGCAGGATGCGGCTGCCGAGCCACAGCGGCTGGCAGCCGGCGTCGAGCAACTGCTGCCGCTCCTGTGGCGTGAAGCCGCCTTCGGGGCCAATGGCCAGTGCCAGTGCCCTGGTTTGTGGCCCGATGCTTGCGCCCGGTGAGAATGGGTCAGCGATGATGCCAGTGTGGGTTTGCAGCAATGCCGGTAGCACGTCAGCCAACAGCTCGCCGAAGCGGCGGTGCTGGTGGATGGCTGGCAGCACGGTGTCGCGCGCCTGCGCCAACCCCTCGACCAGCTTGTCGTGCACATAGGCCGGTGCCAGTGACGGCGTCTGCCAATAGCTCTTTTCCACTTTGTCGCTCTGGAACAGGTGGATCTGCTTCACGCCGAGGCTGGCCACATCGCGCAGCAGGCGACCGAGCATCTTGGGGCGCGGCAGCGCGAGCAACAGCGTGAGTGGCAGCGGGGCAGGGGGTGGGTCAGTGAGCTGCACCGCGAGCAAAAGGCTGCCATCGTCCGCGAAGCCGGTGATGGTCGCGCTACCCAGCAGGCCGTCGACCAGGCCGACTTTCAGCGTGTCACCCACTGTGCTTTTGAGCACTTCGCGCACATGGCGTGCCCGCTCCCCGTGCAGGGTGCAGTGGTCGGCGGCAACAAAGTCCGCAGTGGTCAGCGGGATAATGTTCACGGCGGCTCTTCCGGTGGGTTTTGCTGTCCATTATACGGTGCGGGCGTTGCCGGATTTGCTGCTAAACTGGCGCTCCCGTTTTGTGTCGAGATGCGCGCCGTGGAAATTGCCTGCCTGGACCTCGAAGGTGTACTGGTCCCTGAAATCTGGATTGCCTTTGCCGAACACACTGGCATCAACGAATTGCGGGCCACCACGCGCGACATCCCCGATTACGACGTGCTGATGCAGCAGCGCCTGCGCCTGCTCGACAAGCACGGCTACGGCCTGCCGCAGATCCAGGAAGTGATTGCCCAACTGCAGCCGCTGCCCGGCGCGCGCGAGTTTGTCGACTGGCTGCGCGAGCGCTTCCAGGTCATCATCATTTCCGACACGTTCTACCAGTT
>CALMIC010000075.1 GCA_937864065.1 uncultured Cellvibrionales bacterium
GGTCTTCCAGCAAAAACAACTGGCTCCACATATCAATAAATGGAGTATCTATCCTGCTAATCCATGCCAGATACAGAAATACCGGAAGCCACAAGCCCATCACCAAATAAAACATCCTTGGCGCAAGCCGGATTTGAAATAATTGAACACCAGTACGGATTTCTTCCATCGCAATATCAAGCCTTCAGGAAAATACGGATTTATTCTGATATAAAGAATGGACTGATTTTAATGGAAACGCCATGCAAAGTACGGGAAACAACAATTCGGGCAGCGTTCTGGTCACGGGCACCTCGACCGGCATTGGCTGCGCTGCGGTCAGCACCCTGGCCAACGAGGGCTTTCATGTTTTTGCCGGTGTGCGCAAGCCGGAAGACGGTGAAAAGGTAGCTGTGCTGGCACCGCCAGGGCGTATCACCCCCCTCATCATCGACGTAACGGATCCAGTCAGTGTGAGCACAGCCGCCGCCGCTGTACGGACAACGCTCACAACCAAAAACAGCTTTCTTGCCGGCATTATCAGCAATGCCGGCGTTGGCATGATCGCGCCAGCACCGTATCTGAACGAAGATATCCTGCAGTACCAGACCCAGACCAACCTGCTCGGCCCCATGCGGCTCGTGCGCGAGCTCCTGCCAATCATGCAGGAGACATTACCGGGCCGTAACCGGCGGGGGCGCATCTATTTTGTCGGCACAGGCGCCGGCATCCCGTCACTGGTGTTCCCGTTCCTCAACATCTATATGGCCTGCAAGTGGGGCACCGAAGCGTTCTGCCAGAGCCTGCGCCTGGAACTGCAATTGCTTGGCGAACCAATAGACGTCGGCATGATCAACCCCGGCTTCATCAACACAGCGATGCGCGGGACTACGAAAAATGCCGTGCAGGGCAAGGTCGCGATAGATGCCCGATTCGGGCAAACATACGGGAAACTTATCCAGAAATTCGGCGAATTCGGCGATCGCCAGCGAGGTACATCACCGGAAGTGGTGGCAGGAAAAATCCTGGAAGTGATGGTGGCAGAGAAACCCCGATACCGTTATCGAGTCGGCCGCGACTCCTTTACTACACACCTGCAAGCACTGTTGCCGCTGGGCGTGCAGGAGTGGTGGATCCGGCAGATTTACCGGTAATCAACGCAGGCTGGCATTTATTCGATCCAGCGCAGCACTCCCAGGACACAATTCTTTTTCTGTCAGCACATTCAACGGTTTCGGCGTGGTATTGAGAAACTGGTGCGTCTCTTCTGCTTCCGGATCAATGAACAACAAACCCGTCAGGATATCGCCATCCTTCTGTGCTTCACGCAGTGCCGCCAGTGCCGCGCTGCGGTCTCGCGGGTCATGGTTGCTGCCGGCTTTCTGCCGGCGCCCGACAGCACCGTCGTGAAGCGTCACTTCCTGTGTCGTGCCTGCAAGGTAACTGGTAACGAATTCCTCACGCATCGGCACGAAGTCGACGGCACCGGTCGCTTCCAGATGGTCGCGCACGTAGTCGTAGCTCTTCGTCGACCCCTTGTGGTTGTTGAAAGTGACACACGGCGAAATGACATCGATGAAAGCAAAACCCTGGTGGGACATTGCCGCCTTCAGCAATGGCACCAGTTGTGCCTTGTCGCCGGAAAAGCTGCGCGCGACAAATGTAGCGCCGAGCTGCAGGGCAATACTGGCCAGATCCATAGGCTGGTACTGGTTCGCGCTGCCTTTCTTGCTGACCGAACCCACATCCGCCGTGGCGGAATCCTGGCCCTTGGTCAGTCCGTAGCAACCGTTGTTCTCGACGATGTAGACCATGTTGAGGCTGCGGCGCACCACGTGGGCAAACTGGCCCATGCCGATCGACGCAGTATCACCGTCACCGGAAACACCGATATACAGCAAGTCGCGGTTGGCGAGATTGGCGCCTGTAGCAACCGAAGGCATACGGCCATGGACCGAGTTGAAGCCGTGCGACTGGC
>CALMIC010000076.1 GCA_937864065.1 uncultured Cellvibrionales bacterium
TGCTGTACCCGCTGCTGACGCGGCAGTGGGCCGTACTGCGCGGTGCGGTGCTGGGCGCAGTTGTCATTGCGCTGTTATCGCTGGCGGTGTTTGGCCTTGCGGAGAACCTGTTCTACCTGACGCAGGTGTTGCCGATCCTGTTGCGCGAACCGGTGTCGGAAGACTGGACGACTGCTTTCCTGCACACCACCGGCAACCTGGGGCTGGTCAAGGTGATGGTCGAGCACAGCCTGTTGCCGAACCGCTTGCCCATCTGGCTCAACACGGTGCGTCTGCCGTTCGTGCTGGCGGCGATGTGGCTGCTGTGGCGCCATGCAAGACGGCACGAGCCTGCGCGCTGGACGTCGCTGCTGGCATTTGCCTTGCTGTTGCCGACGATGCTGGTCTGCCTGCCGAATGTGTTCTACGCCTATTACATCCTGTTGTTGTTCCCGGCGCTGGCGCTGGCGGGCTATTGCTGGTCGCGTGGCTGGTGGGGCTGGTTGTGTCTGTGCCTGTTGTGCCTGTCCTGCCTACTGGTGGATGACAACTGGACCTATGCGCTGGCCAAGCAGGCCGGGGCATTTGCACCGACGCCAGCGATGGTGGATGAGGTGGGGCAGGTGGGCGTCGCCACTTACCTGTGGCGACACGAAAAACTGTTGTGGCTGCTCACGGGGATGGGCAAGGCGGTGCCGTTCCTGCCGCTGCTGTTGTGGTGTGGCCTGGCTGCCGCGTTGCGCGCGGAAGGGCTCAACCGCGACCGAATACCTGCTTCATCATTTCACGACAAACGCCGGTACCCGGCAGGCTGATATCGAGCGTATCGGCGAAATCCAGCGCGCTCGACAGGTCCTTGATCGCCACGGCCTTGAAGCCGGTCATGATCTGCGCAAAGGTTTCCTCGTCGAAACCTTTTTTCGTGTCAAAGATCATTTTCATCGACGGTGTCAGCACGCCGTTGCCGCTGGTCACTTCCTTCAGCACATCGAGGCTGAGCCCGGAAGCTTTCGCCAGTTTCATGCCTTCGTGCACGGCCATGAATTCGAGATAGGTCATCAGGTTGTTGCACAGTTTCAGTTTCATGCCGCTGCCGAGCTCGCCAGCGTGGACCACTTTCTGGCCAGAGGTCAGCATGTACTGCTCCACACTGCGGATCACGGCTTCATCGCCGCCGCACATGTAGTAGAGCTGCTTGCTGGCGGCACCGTGCGCGCCACCGGTGATCGGGGCATCAAACACGGTGACCTGTTTGCCGGCGGCAATCTCTGCCAGTTTGCGGATCGTGTCGATCTTCACGGTGCTGTGGATCGCCACCACCGTGCCCGGCTTGGCGGTTTGCAGGATACCCTGTGCGCCATCCAGCACGGCAAAGGTATCGGCATCGTCGCGTACGCAGATGCCGATGTAGTGGCACTGGCTGGCCAGTTCGGCCGGGCTACTGGCAACGCTTGCACCTTCAGCTGCCAGTTCCTCACAGGCCTTGGCATTGATGTCGTACACCACGGTCGCAAATTCGCTCCTGGCGAGCTGGATTGCCATGGGTTTGCCGATGTTGCCGAGTCCGATAAAGCCTGCGCGCTGGGTCATGGCGAATGTGTCCGTCAGTGGTTAACATGTCGGCCAACCTTAGCGGCTGCCACCCATGTGGTCAAGCTGGCTTTACTATCTACCGGCCTGTGGAAAATACATGAGCGACCCCGCCAGCCCTGACAACACCAGCAACGCTTTCAAGCATAACCTGGGGCGCGACCTCTCTTTCCTGAGCCGAGAACTGGCACGCGGGTTGATGGAAAAAAGCGTGGCGCGCGGCCACAAGGGCCTGAAGCTGAACTGGGATACGGTGTTCCTCAACCTCGACTTCCGCGAGGGTTCGCGCGTGGTAGACCTGGCCCAGGTGAACGGCCTTACGAAACAGGCGATGAGCCAGATCGTGGCTGAAATCGAGCAGCACGGTTACATCGCCAAAAAGGAAGACCCGAGCGACGGTCGCGCACGCAAGCTGAAACTCTCCGCCAAGGGCAAGAAGCTGATCCAGGATTCGCTGGAAGCCTACGAGGAAATGGAGCAGGAATTCGAGAGGCTGATCGGGCGCGAAAAGCTGGAAGCTTTCAAGGAAATTGCTGCCGAGTTGGCTGTTGCTTATCGGCAACGACAAAAGTGATAACGCCATAGTGCCACTGGCGCCAGAGGCGAAAGCGAGTAGAGCGTGAACAGTATTCCCGCCTTTACATCAATGGTGAAATAAGCGGAAAGAATATTCATCTCGCTAATCCGGGCTTGTTCTGTAATTAATCCGGGATTGTCTTGCAGGGTTCGTGCGGCTACCGCCATGGCCCACTCCTCACGGGTACACAGTACCAATAGAATAAAACCGCATGCTGTTTTTTGCAGGCGTGTTGATGACTGGATGATCATCAGAGCAACGGGGAGGGAAAGGAGAATAAGGTACTGCGGCCAGTAGTTTTTCATACTGATCAGCATCAGGCAAATGACGAGACAGTATCTGTTTGGCGACCAAGGATCGTTTCTCTGTTGATACAGGAGTTTGCAGGTCGTGATTGTCAAGGCAAGTAACAGCGGGTAATAAAGGGCGATGGCAGTCTCTCTGCTTGCTCCTAGCGATTGAAAAAATCGCCTCATATTAAGGTTTGCAGCACTTTCAACCATTGGTTCGCTGGCAAGAATTGGTAGGATTTTTCGAAAATAGAAGATAAATTCGTTTTGGCCTGCATAAAGGTAGCTGATTGCAAGGCTGATGATGGTTATTGCGGCAATGCCGAATAGCGCGCGCCATTTCCATTGGGCGGCAAAATAAAAAGTCATGTATGCAGGGTAAATTTTAAGTGCTGATGCAAGGGCGATGCAGTTGCCCGCAAGAAAAGGCCTCTGTTGGGCGAGTAGCGCAGCAAGGCATACCAGAAGGTTGATCGGAATTTCGGGGGCCAGGAATCCGTAGCTGGCGATGAATCCGTCAAAAAGACAGAAAAAGGCAATTAAGACTGATAGGCGAAAGGGTGTAATGCTGTTTGCAGGCAAAGTTCGGTGTATTAATATCAGGCAGATTAAGATGGTGGTGCAGTAGAAAAATAAAGATGATAGGGCAATGGCTTCAATGCTCTCTTGTCGATTTTCTCCTGCAAAGGCCTTCAGTGTCCAAAGGTAGAAAGGTGGGAACTTGTATGTTGGTGCGGTTGGGGCATAGCCTGCCGGCAAGTCGGGGGTTCGTTTGTAAATAATGCCGTTTTTTTGATGGCTTTCAGCTGCGTCGAGGAAAATGTCGATGTCAGCAAAGCTGTTTTCATGTGTTGCATGTAATCTCAGGTACAGGCAGATCAGAGCGATAGCTATGAGCAAGCTGCACAGCAGTGTCTCCCACCTGATTGGGCTGGTATTGTGAGTGGGCCTGGAGTGTGTGGGCTGGGTGGATGCCATCACTATTTTCAGGGTGCGCCGTCGAGCAGATCCTTGAAACCGGACGGCGTGTGCCTGCCGAAGCAGACTGTTTCCAGCGTGCCAACCCCCACCTTGTCACCCATCCTTGCCCGCACCACCTGGTGGCGGTGGATGTGCTTGTAGTCGAGCTTGTCGAGCTCGGCCAGATTCCAGGATTCCGCTGCAAACACTTCCTCGCCTTTCCAGCAGCCGTGGCCCCAGGTCGGGTGCTGGTAGCCGATGGCGAGCATCTGGAAGTCAATCAGCGGTGTGAGCTCGATCGTTTTGTCTTCCAGCGTGACCGTGGCGCCTTGCGCGCGGCGGGTGCCTGGTTCCCAGTGGATCTTGTGCGTGAAAGATTTCAGGTGGCGCACGCCGGCGTCCTCGCCATCGGGAATCGCGCTGCTGTCGGCATAGACCGGCACGATGCTGGCACCTTCCTGCGTCGGCTTGCCGTCGCGATCCTGGAAGGTGCAGTAATGCGTGCAGCAGTCATCGAAATGCATCGGCGCCCACACCCAGTACACGCCGGGTTCGCCGTTCAGCAAGCCGGGTGCGCCGGCTTCCGGTTCGCCGACCGGGCGCCAGCCCCAGGATTTGTCGCGCGTGCCGAAGGTCGTGGCCAGCGCCACTTCCGTGCGCTGGCCGTTAATCGTGAAATGGCCGCTCCAGAAACCGAATTGCGTGAAGCGCGTGGTGTTCATGAACGTGCGCACACCCTCGTTCATCAGGTTCTTGTCTTCCCGCACCGGTGCCGTGCGCGCGTGGAACAGCAGGTCGCACTCGATGCCGGTATCGTTTGGTGCGATGTGGATGCGGATCTTGCGCATGGGGTCGACCACTTCGATACGCATCGGGCCAGACTGTGTCTGCGTCCGGTCGAGCGGCGCGCGGCGCGAGGTGTGGAACGCGTGCTGCACGCCGCCCATCGATACGCTGAAATGTCCGTCCATGACATGCCGGTTCGGGTAGATGCCGAAGCCGGCCTCGAAGATAAACGCGCCGTCCTTGTCGAAACCGTTGAACCAGTAGCGGTCGTAGAAATTGCGGTCGGACGTGAACGGTTGCGCCAGCGGTTCGGTGGTCTGGTGGATGCAGTAGTCATCGAAGCGGGTCAGCATGGTGTTACTCCGGTTTTTTTCTGTGCTGGATTGATCAGGCAGAGGCAGCCACGCGGATGAGCTGCTGGCTGTCGCGCGGCGACCTGGCGGTGATGTCATTGACGAGCGGCGCGAGCTCGGCGGCATGGTAGGAGCGGGCCACCTGTGCCGGATCCACCTCGCCATACAGTGTGCTGCGGTGGCGCGGCTGGCGGTTCGCGGCCGTGATGATCGCGTCAAGGTTTTCGGGCGCATTCTCCTGCCCATGGGTGGAACCGGCAGCGCGCGTGATGCTCTCGTTCATCAGGGTGCCACCGAGGTCATTGACGCCGGCGGCGAGACAGGCCTTCACGCCTTCGTTGCCGAGCTTGACCCACGAGGCCTGGATATTGCAGATGGCCGGTGACAGCACCAGCCTGGCAACCGCATGCATCAGCACGGCTTCGCGGAAGGTCGGCCCCTTGCGCGCGCGGCCTTTCAGGTACAGCGGTGCCTCCTCGGCCACAAACGGCAGTGGCACGAATTCGGTGAAGCCGCCGGTGCGTTGCTGCAATGCCAGCACGCGCAGCAGGTGGCGCGCCCAGTGCTCGTAGCGTTCGATATGGCCGAACATGATCGTGGCTGTGGAGCGCAGGCCAACGGCGTGCGCAGCTTCCATCACCTCGAACCATTCGCGGGTACGGATCTTGTCCGGGCACAGTACCGCACGAACTTCGTCGTCGAGGATCTCGGCCGCAGTGCCGGGCAGGGTGCCGAGGCCGTGGGCTTTCAGTTGCTGCAGGTAATCGGTAAGTGGCAGGCCGAGGGTGGCTGCGCCTTGCCAGATTTCCAGCGGCGAGAAAGCATGGATGTGCATTGCCGGTTGCGCGGCTTTGACCGCATCGAGGATGCCGATATAGGTGTTGCCGTCGTAGTCGGGATGGATGCCGCCCTGCATGCACACTTCGGTCGCGCCGCGCTCCCAGCCTTCCGTCGTGCGGCGCTGGATCTCCTCCAGCGAGATGTCATACGGCTTGCCGCGCAAATTCTCGTGCGACTTGCCTTTCGAGAACGCGCAGAACTGGCACTTGAAGTAGCAGACGTTGGTGTAGTTGATATTGCGGTTGACGACGTAGGTGACGGTGTCGCCGTTCAGCTGCTGGCGCAGGCTGTCGGCAGCATGGCAGATGAGGCCGACGTCATCGCCGCGCGCACGGAACAGCCGCACGATGTCGCGCTCTGTCGGCGCGTGGCCAGCGGCGATATTGTCGAGGATGGCGCGGATGTCGGCTGACAGCGTGCGCTGCTGCACCGGCTTGTGGATCTGTGCCAGTATGTCGGCGGGCGGCTCATCGCCGCTGCCGGTTTGCCAGCGGTCGACGCGCGGGAAACCGTCGCCATCCGTTAACTGCAGCAGAGGTGTATGGAAAGCCTTGTCGGTCCAGCGATAGACATCGCGTACATAGCCCGGGTAGATGGTCAGCCGCTCATGCAGGTATTTGCCGGCATTGGCGGTGGCTTCGGCGAGCTGGCCCAGGTGTGGCCACGGCGCTTCCGGGTTGACGAAATCCGGTGTCAGCGGCGACACGCCACCCCAGTCGTTGATGCCGGCATCGACCAGTTTTTCCAGCACACCCGGCGACAGGTTCGGCGGCGCCTGGATTGCCATGCGGCTGCCGAAAATGATGCGCGCGACAGCAATCGTCCACAGCAGTTCTTCCAGGTCCGGTTCTGGCGCCTGTGCCATTTTCGTACCGGGTTTCGCGCGGAAATTCTGTACGATGATTTCCTGGATATGGCCGTACTCGCGGTGCAGCGCGCGGATGGCGAGCAGGGACTCGATGCGTTCGCGCCGCGTCTCGCCGATGCCGATCAGGATGCCGGTGGTGAAAGGAATCTGCTGCCGGCCGGCTTCGGCGAGTGTGGCCAGGCGCACGGCGGGATCCTTGTCCGGCGAGCCGTAGTGCGGCATGCCTTTTTCACACAGGCGCGGTGAAAGGCTTTCGAGCATGATGCCCATTGATGGCGACACACTGCGCAGCTTCGCGAGCTCGCCGGCGTCCAGTGTGCCGGGGTTCAGGTGCGGCAGCAGTCCCGTTTCCTCGAACACTTTCCTTGCCACATCGTGCAGGTAATCGACGGTGCTGGCATACCCCATCGCGTCCAGCGCCTGCCGCGCGGCGCTGTAGCGCAGCTCCGGTTTCTCGCCGAGCGTGAACAGCGCTTCCTTGCAGCCCATCGCCGCGCCCTGGCGTGCCACCTCAAGCACCTGTTCGATGCTCATGTAGGCACTGTCGATTTTTTTCGGTGTCTGCGCGAAGGTGCAGTAGTGGCATACATCACGGCACAAGTGCGTCAGCGGGATGAACACTTTCTTCGAGAAAGTCACCACATTGTGGAAACCGCTGTCCCGCAAGTCGCGCGCGCGGCGCATTAGCGCAGCGGTGTCTGCGCAGTCCGCCAGTGCGAGGCAGTCGGCGTCGCTCGGCAGTTGGGTGTCGGCTATCGGTGTGTCAGCTATGGATGGGTACATCGCGATCCGCTTAGCGTGGGCAAGGTGTCAGTGGTTGGCAGCGAGCGGCCAGTCGAACAGTTCGTTGTACTGCGCCAGCCAGCAGGCCAGTCGCGGGTGGTGGCCGGTATCGCGCAGTGACAGCAGCGGGTCGAAATCCTGCCAGATATCGAGATCGCAGCCGAGGTGTTCATTGTTCACGGTCTGCACGGCGATGTGCTGGGCCAGGCAGTGCGCGAGATGCTGTCGGTAACTGTGGGCGCCGTAATGGAAGTTCATCGCTATCGGCAATTTCAGCAGCATGGCGTTCGTGCCGTTCTGCTGGTTGTCGGGTACCAGGGTGACGCTAGCCGTCGACTCGCGGTGAAGGCGGATCACGCTGTCGATATCATCCGGTTCGACCAGCGGCAGGTCGCCGTGCAGGACCATCACCTCGTTGGCACCGCGTGCGGCGACTATGCCTACGGCCGCTGTAACGCCACTGTTGAGGCTAGTGTCCTCAGCCAGCGACAGCACGTCGGCGCCGTTGGCCTGGGCCAGCTCCGCGGCTTGCGGGCAGCGGGTGATGACTGCGATCGCAGTCACGTCACGGCTGGCCTGCAGGATGTCGAGCAGGTCGGCCAGCAGGGCGCTCATCAGCGACTGCCGGCCGTGGTCGGGCAGGGCATGGGCCAGGCGGCTCTTGCTGCTGTTAAGGTCCTTGACTGGAATCAGCACCTGCATGGCTGGCCCGTGATGCGTGTGGTGTGCAGGCTATGTTGCGGGCTTTCCGCCACGCTGTCGATAGCAGGAAACGCTGAAAACCCGTTGTTTTCGGTAATTACGAAACATATCGTTTCGTAATGGGCCGCGGCGGGTGGCCGGACACAAAAAAGCCCGCGCGGGGCGGGCTTTTTTGCAGCAAGGTGAGGGATCACTCTGCTGTCAGGCTGTTGACGTGCTCCAGCGCATCCACGTACTCGTTCAGCAGGCGCATGACGACCTGGCCGCTCTTCTCGACGTGGTTGATCTGGCCGACCACCTGGCCAACCGGGTTGAAGGCCACTTTCTGGCATTCGCCGACGGCAGCGTACTTGTGGGTACGGCGGATAGCATCGCCAGTGACGAGACCTTGCAGCGGCATGCCGAGCGGTTTCGGGTTGCCTTCGGCTTCCCAGGCCATGGTCCACTCGTTTTTCAGCATGCGGCAAGGCTTGCCGGTCCAGCTCTTCGAACGCACGGTGTCTTCGGAAGTGGCCTTGAGCAGGGTTTCTTTCTGGGCCGGTTCGGCGTCGGCTTCTTCCACCGTCAGCCACAGTGAGCCGGTCCATACGCCCTGGGCGCCCATCGCCATGGCAGCCAGCATCTGGCGGCCGTTGCCGATACCGCCGGCAGCCAGAACCGGGGTGTCGCCCACGGCGTCAACCAGTTGCGGCCACAGCACCATGGAGCCGATTTCGCCGGTGTGGCCACCGCCTTCAGTACCCTGGGCGATGATGAAATCCAGGCCGGCTTTCTTGTGCTGCACAGCCTGCTTCAGCTTGCCGCACAGTGCGCCGATCAGGCGGCCGCTGTCCTGTACTTTCTTGATGACATCGGCCGGCGGGGTGCCCAGCGCGTTGGCGATCAGGCGGCACTTCGGACGGGTCAGGGCCACGTCGACCAGCTGGGTCGCGATGGCTTCGTTCCAGCCCAGCAGACCCATCTTGTCGTCTTTATCCGGCCAGGCGGGTACGCCGTGGTCGGTCAGCAGCTTCTCGGCGAAGTCGCGGTGTTCCTGCGGCACCATCGCCTGCAGCATTTCTTCCAGCTTGGCCGGGTCCATTTCGCCCATGCCTTCGTATTTTTGCGGGATAACGATATCCA
>CALMIC010000077.1 GCA_937864065.1 uncultured Cellvibrionales bacterium
GGACTGGTTGGCGAGCTGGGGGGTGAGACTTGTACCCATTTGTCCATATCTTCCTATGAAGTGGCGCAGTATTTCCGTGGAGCGACCGGTCTTGATGATTCCTACACCAGCCCGATCCGCTACCGCTGCCAGAAAAATTACATGGTAGTCATGACGGACGGTGAGCCGACGAGCTCCGACAATCCTTCCAGTGGGAAGTACGGCTCGATAAACGCGAACTACGACGGTTACAGTGAAACATCGACCAATTGGTATGTGGACGACATGGCCCAGTACATGTGGAATACCGACATGAAGACCACGGGCAATGACGGTACCGGCAAGTCCTGGAACGAGGCGGACTTCCCGACCCAGAATGTCGGCACTTACGCGATCGGTTTCGGTTTGCAGAACGACTTGCTGAAACTGACCCCGCTGGTCAATACAGTGACGTTCAATAACACCACCTCATCGACGGATGCGGCCACTGATACTTTCAAGGTGCCGAAGCACGGCCTCAGTACCGGCGACATGGTGTTGTTGCTCTCCGGCACCTTTGGTGGAACGAGCACGATCTTCAACGGCGATAACAACACCAATGGCAAGTACTATGCCATTGCAGTGACGCCAGACAGCTTCAAGCTGGCTACTACCCAGGCCAAGGCCAATGCCGGTACTGCGGATGTGAATATCACTACCGCAGCGAATGGCACGCTCAGTATCGGGCCCGGCCGCGCGATGTTCTCTTTCACCGCCGAGCAGCTGGCAGCGGACCTGAAGTCGGCCTTCCGTTCGATCAACGCCATCACGTCATCGGCTTCTGCCGTGGCCACCAACTCCACGCGACTGAATGGCGATACCCGTATCTTCCAGGCGCGCTTCAACACCGAAGACTGGAGCGGTGACCTGCAGGCCTACCCGATCACGGTGGTTGAAGGCACTGGTAAACGCGATGAAGTGTCGCTGGGTACGCCGGACTGGAAAGCCAGCTCGATCACCAGCACGAGCCGCGGCCAGATGCTGACCTGGAACGGCACGTCAGCGGTGAATTTCACCGAACCGAACCTGACTACCGCCCAGCGCACTGCGTTGAGTGGTGGCCTGACCGGTACCGCCGCCTCTGCCGAGGCCGACAAGGCCGTGCGCTGGATCCGTGGCGAGAACATCACCGGTTTCCGCGAGCGCAAAAACGGCATCATCGGCGACATCATCAATTCCGACCCGGCCTTCGTTGGTGCACTGAACTTCGGCTACATGCGTATCACTGATCCTTGCACCAGCACGGACGGTGAAACTTATGACACGACCCCGGGTACCTGTACCGGTGGTGCACTGTATGCCAAGTACGTGGAGAAGAACCTCAATCGCGGCATGATTTTCTTCGGTGCCAACGATGGCCAGATGCACGGGTTCAATGCCTCGACGGGCGCCGAGCTGGTGTCCTACATCCCCGCCGGTGTGTATGTCGATCACCGCAATGCGACCGACTACAAGCTTCATGATCTCACCCAGCCGAATTACAGCCACAAGTATTTTGTGGATGGTTCGCCCTTCGTGGGTGATGCCTTCATTGGCGGCAGCTGGGGCACCTACCTGGCCTCCGGCCTGGGCGCAGGCGGCAAGAGCATCTTCGTGCTGGATGTGTCGGACAACGTTTTCGGCACCGGTGATGTGAAGTGGGAAAAAACCTACAACGCTGCTGATAATCACTGGAAAAACCTCGGCGTGACGATGACGCGCCCGATCATTGCCCGCCTGCCGGATGGCGAATGGGTGGTGATATTCGGCAATGGCCCGGACAGCGCCACCAATACTGCCCAGTTGTTCGTGGTGAAGCTGTCGGATGGTACGGTCATTGCTCGCAAGGACACCAACAATGGCAGCGCGACTACGCCGAACGGCATGACGGCGGTGCAGGTACAGGTCAATGCTGACCGTACCGTGACGGCGATCTACGGCGGTGACCTGCTCGGCAATATCTGGCGCTTTGATGTGAACCAGAGCAATGGCAACGTCGGCAACGCTACCAAGATCTTCCAGGCCACCGACGGTACCAACCCGCAACCGATCACCGGCGGTATCCGCCTCGGTAGCAACCCGCAGGCTGGCGGCAAGACCATGGTGTTCTTCGGTACCGGCAAGTACTTTGAAACGACGGACAACCTGTACAACAGTGCCACGTCGAAGCCGAAATTTGACACCTTCTATGGCATTGTCGATGACGGTTCGGTTGCGAAGAGCAATTTGGTGGAACAAAAACTCACCTCCGTGACCTACGCCGGTGTTGAATACCGCACCATGACAACCAACCCGGTGAACTACTCTGGCGGGAAGGAAGGCTGGTATGTGAACCTGGCGGCAGGCACGTCCTACAAGGGTGAGCGCGTGGTATCGATGCCGACCTTGTACGGTGGCCGCATCATCTTCGTGTCACTCGTGCCAGACAGCTCGGATATCTGTACCGGCAAGGGCAGCAGCTGGTTGTACGAGGTGGATGCCCTCACCGGTGCCAACCTGGGTGAGGCGGTGTTCGATACCAATGGCGATGGCACGGTAGATGATGCTGATGACAAGGTAGCTGCCGTGTCCAACCCTGATGGCATCATGAGTGAGCCGGCCATCATTTCTGCCGGTGAAACCGAGTACAAGCTGCTGGGTTCTACCAGCGCCAACAAGCCTATCGTGACGGTGCAGGAAGATCCGCCGCCGCAGGATTCCGCCGGTTCCGGTGGCGTTGGTCGCATGTCCTGGCAGCAATTGCAGTAACCTGTGGGGGCAGGGGTGTCGGCCGGTAACGGTCGCTCCCTAGCCTGGCCACTACAACATCGAGGATGTTTGCTGTGAAAAACAAGATGCAAGGTTTTACGTTGATCGAACTGATGATTGTGGTGGCGATTGTGGCCATCCTGGCCGCTGTGGCGTACCCGTCGTACCAGGAAAGCGTGCGCAAGACCAACCGCTCGGATGGCATGACCACGATGCTGGACCTGGCCCAGCAGATGGAGCGCTGTTACACCGCCTACGGTGCTTATAACAATGTGAATTGCCCGACGGCGTCGGTAACCTCACCGGAAGGGCATTACACGGTGAGCGTGGAAGCCCAGGCCACGACTTTCACCATTACCGGTACGCCGTTGTCCGCTTCGCAGCAAAAGGATGCCAAGTGCGAGAAGCTGTCGATTACCAACACCGGCAAGAAGACAGCCAGTGGTTCGCTGGGTGACGCCTGCTGGTAAGCCAGCGGCATTGGCCGGTTTTTCAGGAAGGGCAGCTCAAGGGCTGCCCTTCTGCGTTTTCGAGGATGCCGTCACTGTTCATGTCTGTGCCAGTGCGCAGGCGGCCGTTGCGTGTAAAGATGAGTGTGCGTGCATCGCGGTCGCGCGCGCCCGGCGGGCAATAGACAAAACTGCCTGCGGTGTTCTCCAGCATGCCGTTGCTCATGAAGCGCAGGTAGCGCTTGTTCAGCGCGGCCCGTATCTGCAGGCTGCTGCCTGCCGGTGGCGGCTCGAAAATCGCCAGCAGGCGCTCCCGCTCGCTGCGCATGCGATTGTTGTCCGGATCCATGAACACGATGCCACCTTGCAGCCAGTCGCTACCGCAGGTGCTGTCGCTGGCGCGCGGGCAGAACACCACCGGCTGGCGGTAGCTGATGGCTGCACTGCGCGCATACTGGTAGGTGCTGGCCAGGTTGTGTATGACCGTCTGGCTTTGCGCCTTGCGCAGCACGGACGCAAAAGACGGGAGGGCAATGCTGGCCATGATGACGAGCGTGGCGAGCACGATGATCATTTCCGGTGTGGTGTAGCCACGGCCGGTTTGCACGGTGTTGTTCATAATGGGCAATCCTTTGCCTGGTGCGATCCTTCTCACGCTCCCGCGTGGCGGGTGCGGGGTGCGATAATGCCGCCATTGCCTGCAGTTGTTTGTCAGCTTTTTCGGAGATTCCTGTAAGCCATGTCGGATTTTGTTGTCATCGGTGGCGGCGTGATCGGCCTGATGCTGGCGCGCCAGCTGCTGCAAGGCGGGGCGCGTGTCACCGTGCTGGAGGCGGGCCAGTGTGGCCGTGAGGCCTCGTGGGCGGGCGGTGGTATCGTGTCGCCGCTTTACCCGTGGCGTTATTCACCAGCCGTCACCGCTTTGGCCTCACAAGCGCAGCGCCTGTTCCCGGCCTTGTGCAGTGAGTTGCTGGCTGAAACCGGTATTGACCCGGAGCACCAACAGACCGGGCTGCTGATGCTCGATGCCCCGGATGCAGGCGATGCGCTGGCCTGGGCGCAGCAGCAGGGCGTGCCGATGGTGCGGCAGGAAGCCGATCAGTTGGCTTCCCGCGAGCCGCAGCTGGCGGTAGGTTTCGCCAGCGGCCTGTGGATGCCGCAGGTGGCCAACGTGCGCAACCCGCGCCTGCTGCAGGCCTTGTTGGCGTCACTGCGTCAGCACCCGCATTGCCGGTTGCGCGAGTTTGCCCCGGTGCTGGCGGTGGGCGATGGCCATGCGGATCTCGCTGCCGGTGAGCGGGTTACAGCTGGCCAGGTGGTGGTATGCAGTGGCGCATGGAGTGGGGAGCTGCTGGCGGCCAGCGGTGTCGCCCTCCCGGTGTTGCCTGTGCTGGGGCAGATGCTGTTGTACCGGCTATCGCCCGGCTGGCTGACGACGATGGTGCTGCACGAAGGCCGTTATGCCATCCCGCGGCGGGATGGCCACGTGTTGGTCGGCAGTACGCTGGAACAGCGCGGTTTCGACAAGACCATCACCGACGAGGCGCGCGGGGCATTGCAAGCGGCTGCCGAGGCCATGTTGCCCGGCTTGCGCGGCGTGGCGCCACTGCGGCAATGGGCGGGCTTGCGACCGGGTGCGCCGGAGGGTGTGCCGTTCATGGGGCGGGTGCCCGGGCATGAGCGCCTGTGGGTGTGCGCCGGGCATTTCCGCAACGGGCTGGTGCTGTCACCGGCTTCGGCACAATTGCTGGCCGACATGCTCTTGGGGCGCACACCGGCCATCGACCCGGCACCGTACCGTCCCGTAAAATGCGCCCCGTTTCCGCTACCAGAAGCCTGAAGGTGAATCACGATGGGCAGAGCCTACCAGAACCGCAAGGAATCCATGGCACGCACCGCGGGCCAGAAAACGAAGCTGTATTCGCGCGCCGGCAAGGAAATCTACGTCAGCGCGAAGAACGGCGGCGCTGATCCCACCGCCAACCTGCAGCTGCGCCGGCTGATCGAGAAGGCCAAGCGCGAGCAGGTGCCCTCGCATGTCATCGAGAAGGCGCTCGACAAGGCCAAAGGGGCCGGTGGCGAGAATTATGAGGTGGTGCGCTTTGAGGGTTACGGGCCTGGTGGTTGCACGGTCATCGTCGATTGCCTGACCGACAACAACAACCGCACCTTTGGCGAAGTGCGCCATTGCTTCACCAAGACCAAGGCCAAGATCGGCGTGCCTGGTGCAGTGGCGCACCTGTTCGACCACCTCGGCGTGTTTGCTTTCAAACACGACGACGAGGATGTGGTACTGGAAGCCTTGCTCAATGCCGACGTGGATGTGACGGAAGTGGAAAATGAAGACGGTGTGATTACTGTCTACGTGCCGCCAACCGAATTCAACAAGGCGCATACCGCGCTGATGGAATCATTCCCCGGCATCCACCTGGAGATGGAGGAAATCACTTTCCTGCCGCAGGCGCATACGAAGCTGGAAGGCGATGACATGGCGCTGTTCCACAAATTCCTGGAATTGCTGGAAGAGTGTGACGACGTACAGAACGTCTACCACAACGTGGATATGGGCTGACCTGTCGCGACCATGGGTCGCTCCTACAGGTGCCACGAACGGGTTTTGTAGGAGCGATCCATGATCGCGACCCCATGGCTGCATCGATCACTTCATCAAGGCGCGACAAACACATCCAGCCCGCCGGGCGGGTTGATCGCGCTCAGCGGCAGGAACTCGCCGCTCTGCCAGCGCAACAGCGCCTGCTGTTTGCCCGGGCCGCACACCAGGAACCACACGTGTTTCGCATCGCTGAGGCGGTTGGCGCTCAGGGAAATGCGATGCGGCGGGTTGGCCGGTGCCCGGTCGAATGCGAGCACGGCCGGCGCACCCGCACCGCGGCCCCAGTTGTAGCCCGGGAACAGGCTGGCGGTGTGGCAGTCATGGCCGATGCCGAGCAGTACCAGGTCAAACGTGCCGACAGCGGACAGCGTTTGTGTGTACTGCGCCACACACTCCGGCTGCGGCAATTCCGCCGGGATCGCATGCACCTGCGCAGCGGGAACCGGCACGTAGTCCAGCAGCGTTTCGCGTGCCATCACGTCATTGCGTTCCGGGAAGTGTGCCGGCTGGCAGCGCTCGTCGCTGAAATAGACGTGCCAGCGCGACCAGTCGGTTTCACTCTGGCGCAGCAGGCTGTAGATGTCGCGCGGTGTGTCACCGCCGGCCAGCACGATGTGGAAACTGCCTTTATTGGCGATGGTCTTGTTGGCGAGTTCGGTGATGGCCTTGGCGACGTGCTGGTCCATTTCGTCCTTGTCGCCGAAACGGTGCCAGCGGATGTCCTGCATCGGGGCTTGCTGTGCCATGTCAGTGGTTTCTCCATTGCTGGTCTTCGCTGTCGAACAGGCGACTGGATTCTTCCGGCCCCCAGCTGCCTGCATTATAGGTGTGAATGAATTCGTCCGTGGTGGCCCAGTGTCGCAGGATCGGGTCGATCACGCGCCAGGCCCATTCCACTTCGTCAAAGCGGATGAACAGGCTGCGGTCGCCCTGGATCACGTCGAGCAGTAGCGTTTCATAGGCTTCCAGTGATTTTTCCCCTGCCTGGCGGTACGGCGCCTGCAGTTCCGCCACGCGGGTGATCATCTCCAGCCCTGGCTGCTTGGCGTGGATTTCCATGCGCATGCATTCATGAGGGTACAGTGACAGCACGATCCAGTTCGGTTCGATCCACTCCAGCGCGGTTTCGCGGAACAGTTGCTGCGGCGGGTGGCGGAAACGGATCGCGATGGACGACATTTTCTCGGCCATGCGCTTGCCGGTGCGCAGGTAGAACGGGACACCTTTCCAGCGCCAGTTGTCGATGTAGAACTTGGCGGCGACGAAGGTTTCCGTGGTGGAGTGCGGTGCCACGCCGGGTTCGTCCTGGTAGCCTGGTACCGGCTGGCCATTGACCTGTCCGGCTGTGTATTGGGCGCGAAAGGCCATCGAGTGCACAGCCTGGCGTGGGATGGGCCGGATCGAGCGCAGCACTTTCACTTTCTCGTCCTGCAGCGCATCGGCATCCAGTGTGGCCGGCGGCTCCATCGCCATCGCGGTCAGCAGTTGCAGCATGTGGTTCTGCAGCATGTCGCGCAGGGTGCCGGTGTTGTCGAAATAGCCGGCGCGGTTCTCGATGCCGTACTGTTCGGCAACGGTGATCTGCACGTGGTCGATGTAGTTGCGATTCCAGATCGGTTCGACCAGCGTGTTGGCAAAGCGGAACACCAGCAGGTTCTGCACGGTTTCCTTGCCGAGGTAGTGGTCGATGCGGAAGATCTGTTCTTCGTCGAAGAACTCGTGCAGTTTCAGGTTCAGCATGCGTGCGCTGTCGAGATCCTCGCCGAAAGGCTTCTCGATAACGAGCCGGTGGCGGAACACGCCGCGACTGAAACCGGCTTCATGCAGGCGCGTGCACACCGTGAGGTAATCGGCAGGGCGGATGGCGAGGTAGAAAACGATATTCTCACAGGCGGGCGGTTCGCCGCTGGCCGGCAGCGGGTGCGGTTCGGCCAGCGTGTTCTTCAGGGCGACGTAGGCGGCGGGATCGGAGTAATCACCGTTCACATAATCGAAACGCTGCGCGAGGCGCTGGGCAACCACATCGCTGTAGGTGTGTTTTTTCAGTTTGTCCTGCAGCGAGCGCAGCAGGTAGTCGTTCCACTCGGCCGGTGTCCAGTCGCGCCGCGCCATGGCGACAAAACGCAGGGCAGGGGACAGGCGCTCGGCTTCTTCCAGCGCATAGAGTGCCGGAAACAGTTTTTCTGCGGCGAGATTGCCGGTGGCGCCGAAGATCACGAAATAGCACGGGCTGCCCTTTGCGGCTTGCCGTGCCTGTTTGCCGGGCATTGCGCTGTCTCCCTGGTATCCGTTGTTTTATGCTAACACCGAACCAATGGCAGGCAGAATCGGCAATGGATGACTTGCATCACATCATG
>CALMIC010000078.1 GCA_937864065.1 uncultured Cellvibrionales bacterium
CCATGTTCTCGACCGGCCAATCGTTTACCCGCCCCTGTATTACTGGACATATGCCTGGACGAGGGGTTTGACGCACATAGAGGCTTATTCGATTTTCGTGGCGGGTATCACCCTTGCCATGATCATGTCGCTGGCCATCACACTCAAACTGGTCAAGCAGTTCGAGCAGGATGACTACAGCCCGAAAACCAGGAACCTGCTCATCCTGTTCTGGGTTTTATTGCTATTCACACTGCCGTTTTTTGCCTCGATAGAACGGGGCAATACTGACCCGTTTGTCGTCTTGCTCTGGATGCTTGGCACGTATTGCTTTTTGCAGAGGCAATTCATCGCCTGGGCATCCATTTCAGGCGTAGCGATGATGTATAAAATATACCCGGCAGTGCCGACAGCGGTGATCGGCATTGCCATTATCGCCAGCTATGCCAGGCAAGAAAGCAAGGACTACAAAACCCTGCTGCAAATCATCGGCAGCGGGTTTCTGGCAATGCTACTGGTCAGCCTGATGTGGTGGCAGCAACTCGTCACCTATGCCACCGAGTTTTTTCCCTGGTATGCCGATTCGGATATACATATCCAGCCGTTCTCCCACACCATCCAACACCTGAAACTGATCCACCCATACCTTCCTGCCGCAGCAATGGCCTGCATCTTCCTGGGCTGGTGTTATTTCGCAGCCAGGTACATTTTCCGCGACCCCTTGATGGTTTTCTTCGGCTGCCTGGGCATCTCGACATACTTTGCCGCCGTGAGCTATGTGTACAACCTGGTGACACTGTATCCCCTGTTCTGCCTGTTGCTGCTGCGCAGCAGAACCTGGCAGGAAGTGGCATTCCTGATTGCTGGCGTCCAGGTTTTCATTGGCGACCCGGAAATATGGGACATATTTGCCGCACAGGAATGGCGGGTGCTTGCCAATGCCCTGTGGCTGGTATTGCTCATCCCGCTGTATTCAACGCGACTGGCTTTTTACCGGCAGGATAAAAACCCGGGCTATGCGTTCCCTCCCCTGCAACACGCGACCCGGCAATGAACATCCTGGTTACCGGAGGAACGGGGCGCCTGGGCAGAACCCTGTGCCCGAAACTCGTTGGCAAGGGCTACCACCTCTTCCTGTTGACCCGCAACAGCACCGACCTGTCCCCCATCAAGCCATGGCTGGAACAGGTCACTTTGGTAAACCATGATTCAGGCGAGCTGGATGCCTGTATCAACAATTCACCGAGACCGTTTGATATCTGCCTGCACATGGCAACCGCCTACAGGAAAAACAATGTCGGCGAGCGCGAGATACAAGCGGCCAATATTGATTTGCCGAAAAAGCTGGCTGAAATACTCTCGCGGAAAAATCCCGGGGTTTTCATCAATATCGACACGGCATTGCCGGCCGGCATCAACCCATACGCCGACTCGAAGGCCCGCTTCAGGGACTACCTGCGCACTTTTGACGCCATCCCGAAAAGAATCACTCTGCTGTTACAACAGTTTTACGGGGCCCCGGACGACAACGACGGCATCATCCCCGCCATTATCGACAGCATTTCCCGTGGAGCCACCGGGTTTGACCTGACCCCCGGGCTACAAAAACGGGATTTCATCCATATAGAGGATGTCTGCTCTGCCATTATCGCGACGATTGGCAATACAGACCGGTTTCCGGCTGGCTACTCGGAATACCAGATAG
Source organism: uncultured Cellvibrionales bacterium (assembly GCA_937864065.1). Taxonomy (GTDB): domain Bacteria; phylum Pseudomonadota; class Gammaproteobacteria; order Pseudomonadales; family UBA7239; genus UBA7239. The sequence continues at coordinate 1,685 of CALMIC010000078.1, forward strand.
GCTCCGGCACAGCGACCAGCATCCGCAGCCTGGTCGACCTGGCCAAAAGCCAATTTGCCTCATGCCATACCGAGTTCCGCTTCGGTGCCCTGCCATACCGGGAGAATGAACCGATGGAGATGGTGGCTGACTACTCAGCCTTCCGGCAAATAACGGGCTGGGAGCCCCGCATTTCCATTGCGGAGGGAATTCATTCATTGGTAACATCCTTTAATAAAACCACGACAGACTGACATGAACCCGCCCGTAGAGCTTAGCATCCTGCTGCCCAGCTATCTTGAAGCGCACAACCTGAAAGAGTTGCTGCCAGAGCTGGTCAAGACGGCAAGCAGCATCACCCCTGCCTACGAAATCATCGTCATTGATTCCGTCGAGCCCCTCGATGACACCCGGAAAGTCTGCGAATCATTCAATGTCACTTGCATTCCCCGCAGCCCCAACAACACCTATGGCGATGCTGTCAGGACAGGGATCAGGCATTCACAGGGCAAATTTGTCGTGTTCATGGATGCGGACTGCTCGCACTATGCAGGGTTCATCCACAAGCTGTATGCGCTCAGGAATGACTATGACGTGATTATCGCTTCGCGCTACATGCCGGGCGGGATCCCCAACAGCCACTTCATGCATTTATGGATGAGCCGCCTGTTGAATTTTGTCTACCGCACATGCCTGGACATCCGGCTCCATGATATGTCCAACAGTTACAAGCTTTACCATGGCGACCAGTTGCGCTCGCTGAAACTCAAGTGCATGAACTTCGACATCATCGAGGAAATCATCTACAAGCTGCAGGAAAATTACCAGGCTCGCATTTTTGAACTGCCTTATGATTTCCAGAAGCGCAAATACGGGACAACAAAACGGAACCACCCGTTGTTTATTGCCAGCTACCTGATGACATTATTCAGGCTCAAGTTCTCCGGCACTGACGACAAGTGAAGCAAGTGGGCCGACCCGCCGCTTGCAACAGGG
>CALMIC010000079.1 GCA_937864065.1 uncultured Cellvibrionales bacterium
GGGCCTGGCGGTTGTCCAGCGCCGGCGCACGGTTCTGCTTGCTGAGCTTCTGGCCGTCCGGCCCCAACGCCAGCGGAATGTGCGCATGGCGCGCCGGCCGGCCGCCGAGCAATCCCGTCAGGTACAGCTGCCGCCCGGTCGATTCGAGGATGTCACTGCCGCGCACGATGTCGGTAATGCCCTGGTCGATGTCATCGACCACCACAGCGAGCTGGTAGGCAAACAGGCCGTCCTTGCGGTGGATGATGCAGTCGCCCCCGTCGGCCAGGGCCTGCTGCTGCGGCCCGCGGATGCGGTCGTCAAACGCCACCACGCGTTGGGGCAGCTGCAGGCGGATCGCACAGGGCACCTCCGGCGGCGGGGGATGGCGGCGGCAGTGGCCGTCGTAGACATGGTGCAGCGCCGCCAGCTGCGCCCGGCTGCAGGCGCAGCGGTACGCCAGCCCGCGCGTTTGAAGGTCTGCCAGCACGGCGCGATAACGGTCGCCACGGGTACTCTGGTACAGCACAGCGCCATCCCAGTGTAGGCCGTGCCGGTCGAGCGTATCGAGAATCAGGCGATCCGCACCGGGCATCTCGCGCGGCGGGTCGATATCCTCGATGCGCACCAGCCAGCGGCCACCAGCGGCACGCGCATCGACCCAGCTCGCCACCGCAGCGAGCAGGGAACCGAAATGCAGCGGGCCTGACGGGGACGGGGCGAAACGCCCCGTGTAGGACGTGGGGTGGCTCACCCGCCGATCTGTTTTTCCTTAATCTCGGCGAGGGTCTTGCAGTCAATGCACAGTGTAGCGGTCGGGCGGGCTTCGAGGCGGCGCACGCCGATCTCGATGCCGCAGGCCTCGCAATAGCCGTAATTGTCCTGTTCGATCAGCTCCAGCGTGCTGTCGATCTTCTTGATCAACTTGCGCTCGCGGTCGCGGGCGCGCAGTTCCAGGCTGAATTCCTCTTCCTGGGTCGCGCGGTCTGCGGGATCCGGGAAATTGGCCGCCTCATCCTTCATGTGGCTCACGGTGCGGTCGACTTCCTGCATCAGCTCGGCTTTCCAGTCCAGCAGCAGTTTGCGGAAATGCGCTTTCTGCGCATCGTTCATGTACTCCTCACCGGTTTTCTCCTGGTAAGGCGTGAAATTGCTGGCGGTGGTGGCGTTAGTCGCCTTCTTGCTACTGCTGGATGCTGGTTTACTGCTGGTCACGGGCTTACTGCTACTCGCTTTCTGGGTGGTACCTGCCGCCCTGGTGGCGGCAGGTTTGGGCGCAGCGGCCGGCTTGCTGGCCGGTGCTGCAGGACTTCTGACCGGGGTAGCCGGCTTGGCGGCCTTGGGAGCCGGTTTGGCAGGGGTTTTTGCGGCCGGTTTGGCAGCAGGCTTGGCAGCAGGCTTGGCTGCCGCTTTGGCGGCGGGCTTCGCGGCCGGCTTGGCGACCGGTTTGGCTGCCGCTTTGGCCGCGGGTTTGGCGGCGGGCTTTGCGGCAGGCTTGGCAGCAGGCTTCGCGGCCGGTTTAGCGGTTGATTTGGCCGCCGGCTTCGCGGCCGGCTTGGCGACCGGTTTGGCTGCCGCTTTGGCCGCCGGCTTGCCAGCAGGCTTGGCTGCCGCTTTGGCGGCGGGCTTCGCGGCCGGCTTGGCTGCGGGTTTGGCAGCCGGCTTCGCGGCGGGTTTTTGTGATTTCACAGCCTTGTTTTTTGCAGGCATTGTCTCGGCCTCTTTGTCTTTGCGCCCGAAGAAACTCTTGATTGCTTTGAGCATACTGTCCTTTGAACCCCGCCGGCAGAAACCGCCTTGCGACGCGCTGCCGGAATCTGTTAACAGCTGGCGAAATTACCAGAAAGGCACTGGCTGTACCAGCTGCGGCGCATGAAACCGCCGTGCCATCAGGGTAATATGCCCGCTGGCCAACACCTGTCGGGCACGCGCATGAGCATCAAGGATTTCCACACCGACCACTTCCACCTCGACCGGCAACAGGGCGAACCGCGCCCGCGCAGCGAACAGTATATGGCCGAAACGCTTGACCCTGACCTGGTGGCCGACTACCTGCGCCAGCACCCCGATTTTTTCATCGACTACGAAAACCTGCTGCCGGAGCTGGCCTTGCCGCATCACACCGGTGAGCACGCCATTTCGCTCGTCGAGCGCCAGGTCAGCGTGTTGCGCGCGCGCAACCGCGAAGTGCGTAACCGCCTCAACCGCCTGCTCGACATCGCGCGCGACAACGACCGCCTGTTCCAGAAAACCCGGCAGCTGGTGCTGGCGATCCTCGACCAGCGCGATGCCGACAGCCTGGTGCACGTGGTCGAGTCCAGCTTGCGCGACGAATACCAGGTGGATGCCTGCACACTGCTGCTGTTTGACCAGCCAGCCCTGGACACCCGCACCGCCAGCCTCGACGAGGCGCGCACCGGCATTGGCGCCCTGCTCAACACGCGCCAGCCCACTTGTGGCCACCTGCGCCCCGAGGAGATTGCCTTCCTGTTCCCGGCCGCCAGCCAGCCGGTGCGTTCTGCCGCGGTGATGCCGGTCGTTGCCGACGGCACCCCGCTCGGCATGCTCGCTATCGGTAGTTTCGATGCCGACCACTACCGCAGCGGCATGGGCACGATGTTCCTGACCTATCTCGCCGAAGTGCTGGCCCGCGCACTGCCCCGCGTCCTGCTCGCGCCGCTGTAGGCCCGCTGATGCAGGCACTCGTCGACCAGTACCTGCAACACCTGGGCGCCGAGAGGCGCCTGTCCCCGCATACATTGTCAGCCTATGGGCGCGATCTGGCCCAGCTGGTGGCGTATGGACATGACCAGCAGCTCGCCGACGCGCAGCAGTGGCGCGAGTTCCATATCCGCAGCCTGCTGGCCAGGCTGCACGGCCAGGGGCTGTCCGGGCGCAGCCTGCAGCGCACGCTGTCGGCCTGGCGGCAGTTCTTTGCCTGGCTTGGGCGGCAGCGGCTCGTCGATGCCAACCCGGTTGCGGCCATCCGTGCGCCGAAGAGCCCGCGCAAGCTGCCGAAAACGCTCGATGTCGACCAGATGAACAGCTTCCTCGCGATCGACGGCGACAGCTGGCTTGCCTGCCGCGACCGCGCGATGCTGGAACTTTTCTATTCATCGGGATTGCGCTTGTCCGAACTGGCCGGGCTCGACCTCACCTCGATTGACCTCGATGAAGGCCTGGTGCGCGTGACCGGCAAGGGCAACAAGGTGCGCGTGGTGCCGGTGGGCCGGGTCGCGCTCAGCGCGTTGCGCGACTGGTTGCGTGTGCGCTGCAACAGGCTCGCGCCGGGCGCCACGACAACAGCGCTGTTCCTCGGCGAGAAAGGCAGCCGGCTCGGCGTGCGCGCGATCCAGTTGCGCCTGAAACACTACAGCCTGCAACAGGGCATGCTGGAACCGGTGCACCCGCACATGTTGCGCCACGCCTTTGCCAGCCACCTGCTTGAATCGAGCGGCGACCTGCGCGCCGTGCAGGAACTGCTCGGCCACGCGAGCATCTCGACCACCCAGGTCTACACGCACCTCGACTTCCAGCACCTCGCGAAGGTGTATGACGCCGCGCATCCGCGCGCGCAGCGCAAGCCGTCACCAGCGGACAGCGAACCATGAGCATCCGGCTGGTCACATTCGACCTCGACCACACGCTGTGGGATCCGGACCAGGCGCTGCTGCGCGGCGAAACGGAGAGCCACGCCTGGCTGGCACAGCAGGTGCCCGCTTTCGGCGCGCAATTCCCGCCGGCGACGTTCATCGAACTGCGCCTGGCGTTGCGCGAACAGTTTCCCGCACTGAAACACCGCGTGAGCGAAATCCGCCGCGTCGCTTTCCGCCACGCGCTGCAGCAATGCGGGCTGGCAGATGCCGCCGCCGGCGAACTGGCGGAACAGGCGTTCGCCGTGTTCTGGCAATGCCGCCAGCAGGTAGACGTGTTCGACGATACAGAAGCGCTGCTCACACAGTTGTCAGCGCGCTACACGCTAGGCGCATTGTCCAACGGCAATGCCAGCCTGCAGGCGATTGGTCTTGCCGGGCATTTCCGTTTCCATTTTGCCGGTGAGGATTTTGCGGCGGCGAAACCGGCGCCGGACATGTTCCTGGCTGCGCTGCACGAGGCCGGTGTCGCAGCGCACGAGGCGCTGCATATCGGCGACCATCCGGTGGATGACATACAAGGCGCGCAGGCAGTGGGCATGAAAACGCTGTGGGTCAATTTTGCTGGCAAGCCGTGGCCGCTGCCATCGGCAACGCCTGACTACATCGCCACGTCGCTGCCGCAGATCCTGGATTATTTATCGTAACGGCGACAACGCGTTGGCAACGTGGTTGACAAACACATCGACGCCCTCGTCATTGAAATGGCACACATCGCCGAACCATTCGCCGCGGCCGCTCATCGCGCTGTCGATGTCGACCAATGGCACACCGTGTTGCGCCGCCAGCTCACGCAGGATGGCGTTCTGCCGCTGCAATCCCTCACGCACATAGGCCGGCGGACCCCAGTTGAACACATCGCGGCTGTCGTACTGGTCGGGGTTGTGGTAGCCAAGCGTGCCATCGAGGAAAGCCTGCCGCGTGTAGTTGTCCGGCAGGTATGACGCAAAGGTCAGCAACACAGGGGTGGCACCGTGATGTTGCGCGAGATTGATGATGGCGCTGACGTTGTTGCGGTAGGACTCCAGCGACGCAAAACCGGCCGCGTTGACATACGGTTTCTTCGCAAACACGAACTGGTAGTCCGGTTGCCAGCGTTCACCCAGGCGGCGGTTCAGTGTGCGCCATTGCGCGTGCAGCAGGTTATAGCCGTAACGCGCCAGCAGGCTGCGATCGAGCAGGGCATTGCGGTAGTACCACGGGTCGAGCTGGCGGTAATCGTCATGGAAATCTTGCGGCAACACATGGTTGGCCCACAGGTCGTTGATGCCGTCATAAAACAGCACATAGTCCCACTGGTAATGCGCGAGCAATTGCAACTTGAGCAGGTCCGCGCGCGAGGTGTGCGAGCGGATGCCGGCATCGAGCAGTTCGACGGTCTTGCCACTGCGCTGTTGCAACGCGGCCTTCAGCCGCTCGCCGAGATGGCGGTTGAACAATGTCGATGAGCCCAGCAGCAACACGCGCACAGTGCCCGGTGCTTTCTGCGCTGCGATGTCGTCGCCGGTGAAACCGAGGGCATTGATGCGCTGGCCGTCGATGATGTCGGCCGGCCTGGCGGCAAAGCCGGCCAGCAGCGTGGCGCGCGGCAAGCCATGCAGTTGCGGCAACAGCACGAATTCCGCGGCCGCGATCGCAAGCAGTGTCAGCAACAGGCAGTAGAGGGCAAACGCGTGGCGGCGCATGGCGGTTCCGGGCAGGTCTCCCGCCGATTGTAAGCGGCAGGGCAGGGCTCTGCTATCATGACGCGCCTACACATCACGACACTCCATCCTGTGACTACGACACTGCGCATCGCCACCCGCCAGAGCCCGCTCGCCCTGTGGCAAGCGGAATACGTGAAGGCACAACTGGAACAGCACCATCCCGGCATCCAGGTCGAACTGCTGAAGTTCACCACGCGCGGCGACAAGATCCTCGACACGCCACTGGCCAAGATTGGCGGCAAGGGCCTGTTCGTGAAGGAGCTGGAGCAGGCGCTACTGGCCGGCGAAGCGGACATCGCCGTGCATTCGATGAAGGATGTGCCGATGGCTTTCCCCGACGGGCTGGCACTCGGCGTCATCTGCCCGCGCGAGACACCTTTTGACGCACTGGTCAGCAACCGTTTCAGCGCCTTCAGCGAACTGCCGCAAGGCGCGGTGGTCGGCACCTCCAGCCTGCGACGCCAGTGCCAGTTGCGCCGCCTGCGCCCGGACCTGCAGATCCGCGACCTGCGCGGCAATGTAGGCTCGCGGCTGGCCAAACTGGATGCCGGCGAATACGACGCGATCGTTCTCGCCGCTGCCGGCCTCAAGCGCCTGGGCCTGGCCGGGCGCATCCGCGAGTTGCTGCCGCCTGAACTGAGCCTGCCGGCCGGCGGGCAGGGCGCTGTCGGCATCGAGTTGCGCAGCGACGATACCGCCACCGCCACACTGCTGGCTCCGCTGGCCTGTGCCAGCACCACCCGCCGCGTACTCGCCGAAAGGGCACTGAACCAGCGCCTGCAAGGCGGCTGCCAGGTGCCGATCGCCTGCTATGCCATCGAGGAAGGTGACGCGCTGTGGCTGCGCGGCCTCGTTGGCAGCCCCGATGGCAGCGAACTGCTGGCAGCCGAGGGGCGCGCGCCGGCCAGCGAGGCCGAGACGCTGGGCATTGCGGTCGCCGACCTGCTGCTCGCGCAAGGCGCTGACCGCATCCTGCAGGCCGTGTACGACCAGCATGGCCACTGACGCGCAGGCATTGGCCGGGCTGGCCGTCGCCGTCACACGACCGGCCCGGCAGAACGACAGGCTCCTGCAATCACTGCGCGCACAGGGCGCTGATGCCAGCGCGATCCCGCTGCTGGCTATCCAGCCACTACAGGATCCCGACGCCGTGCAGCGCATTGGACAGCAGTTGCAGGCGCTGCCGGATTGCCATTTCGCCATCTTTGTCAGCCAGAACGCGGCCGGCGAGACCCTCGCTGCCTTGCAGCAGCGCGGCATGGCCTGGCCGGATGGCCTGCCAGCCTTTACCGTCGGCACCGCCACGGCCGCATTCCTCGACAGCCACGGCATCCGCTGCAGCAGCCCGCCCGTGCGCATGGACAGCGAAGGCCTGCTGGCCCTGCCGGCCATGCTAGCGGTGGCCGGGCAGCGCGGGGTGATTTTCCGTGGCCTGGGCGGGCGCGAGGCGCTGGCACAAACCCTGCGCGCGCGCGGGGCCACGGTCGATTACTGCGAACTGTACCGCCGCTGCTTGCCGGCAACAGCGGCCGCCGACTGGGCACAATGGCTCGCCGGGCTCGCAGCGCGCCCGGCGCTGGTGTGCGTCAACAGCCGCGAGACACTGGACAACCTGCTGGCAGTCGATAAATCAGCGGCCGCACGCGATAATCTCACCCTGCTGGTGCCCGGTGACCGGGTCGCCCAGGCTGCCCGGGCAGCCGGTTTCCAGCGGATCTGCACTGCCGCCGACGCCACCGACAGCAGTACCCTCGACACTGTCCTCCACTGGTACCGGTCATGAACGACATTACCACCGACAACATCCCGAACCAGGCCACCCCCCAGGCCGGCAAACCGCGCGCCTCCTGGCTCACGCGCCTGGCGCTGCTGTTGCTGTTTGTCCTTAACCTGGCGACGCTGGCTGGCGGTACCTGGCTGTGGCGCCAGCTCGACCTGGCCGGCCACGAGCGGGCACTGCTTCAGCAGTCGCTGCAACAGCAGACCACACTCACCAGCGAACTGAAGGGCAAACTGGAAGAGCAGGTAGCCAGCGACAACCGCTTCCGCAGCCAGACCACCGAGATCCTCAAGGAAACCAGCGAGAAACTGCGCGGGCTCGACCGCATCGACACCAGTTACTGGCGCCTCGCCGAAGCGGAATTCCTGCTCAAGCAGGCGCACCAGCGCCTGTTCATCACCCATGACGCCGACACCGCCGACCTGCTGCTGGCCTCGGCTGACGGCGCGATCATGCAACAGAAAGACCCCGGCCTGCTGCCGGTGCGCAGCGCCATCGCCCACGACCGCGCTGCGCTGCGCAAGGTGCCGCGCATTGACCGCGAGGGTGTCTACCTGCGGCTGGAGGCGCTGTCTTCGCAGGTGGGTGCGCTGACGCAGGAAAACCGCTTCCTGCCGGCGATGGTCGAAGAGGAAATGCCGGCCGAGGATCCGCTCGCCGGTTATGGCGAGATGCTGTGGCAGCGCCTGTTGTCGATCGTGCGCATCCGCCACCACGACCAGCCGGTGCTGCCGCTGTTGCCGCCGGAACAGGAAATGTACCTGAAGCAGAATCTGCAACTGGCACTGGTGCAGGCACAGCTCGGTCTGTTGCAATCGCAGCAGCAGACCTACACCGGCAACCTGGAGCGGGCGCATGCCTGGGTCAGCCAGTACTGCCAGACCAGCGACCCGATGGTCGCGAGCTGGTTGGAAGAAGCACAGGCACTGATGCGTCTCAACATTGCGCCGGAATTGCCCGACATTTCCGGCTCGCTGCGCAGCGTGCAGAAACTGATCGAGCAGCGCGCCGAGGACATCCAGCGCGCACTGATGCTCGACGAGAGCAATGCGCCGGATGACGCCGGCGAAACGGGCGCAGCAGCCGAAGGTGGGGAGATGCCGTGATGCGCCTGCGCCGCTGGATCCTGCTGTTCATCACCGGGCTCATCGGGCTGCCACTGCTGTTGCGCGCGATTGCGCTCGATGACAGCTTCGTCGTGTTCGTGTTCGGCGCCACCACGGTCGAGATGCCGCTGTGGTTCGTCATTGCCGCAATGCTGCTGTCCGGTGTGGCCAGCTATTACGCTGCCCGGCTGTTGCAGGCCGTGTTTTTCGCGCCGCGCCGCATGCACCGCTGGTTCGATCGCCGCGCCCAGCGCCGCGTGCAGGACCTCACGTTGGGCGGCTACCTCGCGCTGCTCGAGGGCAACTGGACAGCCGCCAGCCGCGACCTGCAGAAGGCCGGCAAGAAATCCGGCAATGCCGCGCTGAACTACCTGCTCGCTGCACAGGCACGCATCGAGCACGAAGACCTGGCCAGCGCCGAGATGCTGGTGCGCCAGGCCGAGCAGTTGCTGCCGGATGCGCGCGTTCCCTTGGGCATCTACCAGGCAAAACTGCTGCAACAGGCCGGCGTGCTCGAAAAAGCGCACGATATCCTGCAGACACTCGCTGCCGAACACCCGCGCCACGCCTACCTGCAGAAGCTGCTGGTCGACAGCTACCGCCGGCGCGGCGATACCGAGAAAGTGCTGGCGATCCTGAGCCAACAGCACAGGCAGAAGCCGTTGCAGGATCCGCAACTGGTCACCGAGCTGTGCCGCCTGCAGATCAGCCACAACAACGGCGCGGCTGCCGAGGAACTGCTGCGCAAGCAACTCGGCCGCCAGTGGCGCAACGAGTGGGTGGAACTGTATGGGCTCGCCTCCGGGCAGGATGGCGTCAAGCAGCTGCAGACGGCAGAAAAATGGCTCAAGGACCATCCCGGCAATCCGGCGCTACTGCTCGCGCTGGCGCGCATCTGCCAGCGCAATGCGCTGTGGGCCAAGGCGCGCGATTACTACGAGGGCTACCTGAAATTGCAGAAAGATGAACCCGTAGCGCGCGACCTTGTCCAATTGCTGCAGGCGATGGGCGAAACGGAAAAGGCGCAGCACTGGCTGCAGAAGATTGCTGCCCATCACGAGCATGTACTGCCGCTGCCGGCACCGCCAAGCAGGTCTCCCACACTATGAATACTTCTGCTGTCACCCGCACCCTGTTCTCGCCGCGCGGCCTGTTTGGCCTCATCGCCGCTGCCAGCACCGGCCTGATCCTCTTCGCCCTGTACCTGCAGCATGTCGTTGGTGAGCATCCTTGCCCGCTGTGCATCACCCAGCGCGTATTCGTCATCATCGTCGGCCTGTTTGCCCTCGCCGCAGCGGTGCACAACCCCGCGCAAACCGGCCGCCGCCTGTGGAGTGCGCTGGTGCTGCTCGCGGCCATCGCCGGCGGTATCGTCGCCGGCCGGCACGTCTGGCTGCAGCACCTGCCGGAAGACCAGGTGCCGGCCTGCGGCCCGGGGCTGGCCTACATGTTCGAGAATTTCCCGTTCCAGCAGGCCGTACAGTTGCTGTTCATGGGGGACGGCAACTGCGCTGAAATCGGCTGGACTTTCCTCGGCCAGAGCATCCCGTTCTGGACCCTGGTGGCATTCATCGGTTTCGCGGCCGCCGCTTTGCTGCAGTTTTTCCGCAAGGCCTGATCAAACCCGATGCTGGCCGGTTTCCTGACCCTGGTGCTGTGCCAGTTTGCCGGTGAGGTGCTGGTCACCTGGCTGGGCTGGCCTGTGCCGGGCCCGGTGGCCGGCATGCTGCTGCTGTTTGTGCTGCTCCTGCTGCGCGGACTGGTGGCAGGCCACAGTGTGCCGGCGCCGCTGGAACAGGTCAGTGGCGGGCTGATCCAGTACCTGTCGCTGTTCTTCCTGCCGGCGGGCATCGGCATCTTTTTCCTGCCGGACGGTTTCGCCGGCCAGTGGCTGCCACTGGCGCTGGTCATCGTGCCGGGCACCTTGCTAGCGCTGTTGGCCACGGCGCTGCTGTTGCAGGCCATGCTCGGCAAGCCGGTGAAGAAGCGGGCATGAGCCGGCTGCTCGACATCGCGCTGCACCACCCGCTGGCTGGCCTGCTGCTGACGCTGGCGGCCTTCCAGGCGGGGCTCGCCATCTACCGGCTGTCCGGGCGGCATGTGCTGCTGCAGCCATTCCTGCTGGCCTGTATCCCCGTGGTGCTGCTGATCCGGGGCGGCTACCTGAGCCTGGAGGCCTATACCGACAGCACGGCCTGGCTGCGCTACCTGCTCGGGCCGGCCACCGTGGCGCTGGCCGTGCCGCTGTACCGCCATATCGGCGCCATCGCGCGCCATGCACCCGTGCTAGCGCTCACTATCAGTTTCGGCGCTTTCACTGCCACCAGCCTGGCCTGGTTGCTGGCCACCCTCGGCGGCGCCAACCCCGTGGTGCTGCTGTCAGTACTGCCGAAGACCGTCACGACCCCGATCGCCATGCAAGTCGCCCAGGCGATCGGCGGCTGGCCGCACATTGCCGCCGGTACCGTGGCGCTCACCGGCGTGGCCGGGGCAGTGGCCGGTCCCTGGCTGATGGATCGCTGCGGCATCCGCGACCCGCGCGTACGCGGCCTGGCACTCGGCATCACCGCCCACGCCGTCGGCACCGCACGCGCCTTCGACGAAAGCCCGCAAGCGGGCGCCTTCGCCAGCCTGGGCCTGGGCCTGACCGGCTTGCTGGTGGCACTGGTGTTGCCGTTCGTCGCCTCGTCCCTCATTTGATGGCAGGCCGGGCTGTCCCGGTCTATACAGAGCTGGCAAGCCCGTGTGCCAGCCAGGAGAGGATTCGCCATGAACACAACCAGGGACCCGCACAAACGCCAGCAATGGCAAGCCGTTGACCGTTTACTGGAACGCTGGCTCGAGGAACGCCAGGAGCTGCTGGTGCGCTTCTGCGCCATCAGCCGCCTGCGCCCTCTGTCGCACGCGGCCGATGGCTTCAACAGCGACTTCCACCGTTTCTGCGAGGTTCTGGTCGACTATGTCTGTGCCGGGCATTTCGAGATCTACGAGCAGTTGCTGCAGGAGGCGGTCGCCTTCCAGGACGGCGGCACCGAAGTGGCGCGGCAGCTGTACCCCGTCATTGCCCACACCACCACCATGGTGCTGGATTTCAACGACCGCTACCTGGACCAGGGCGCCAACGGCCAGCACCTGGCGCGTGGCCTGTCGCAGCTGGGCGAGGCGCTGGAAGTCCGCTTCGAGATCGAGGACCGCCTCATCGACACGCTGCATCGCGCCCACGCCCACCAGGTGGCCTGAGCAGTAAGCCGCAGCCATAAAAAAACCCGGCGCGAGGCCGGGTTCCCGTGATCCAGCGCAGCTGGATTACTCTTTGGCAGCAGGTTTCTGCTCGGCCGGCTCGATGTCCACAGACTCGACCTGGGCCGGGGTGGCTTCCACTTTCTGCAGCTCGACCTCGAACACCAGTGTGGCATTCGGGCCGATCTTGCCGCCGGTACCGCCCGGGCCGTAGGCCAGGTCAGACGGGATGTACAGTTTCCACTTCGAACCTTCCGGCATCAGCTGCAGCGCCTCGACCCAACCCGGGATCACGGCATTGACCGCGAAGGTGGCCGGCTCGTTGCGGCTGTAGGAGCTGTCGAACTCGCTGCCGTCGATCAGGGTGCCGCGGTAGTGCACGGTGACAGTATCGGTTTCCTTCGGCTTGGCGCCCTTGCCTTCGGTCAGCACTTCATACTGCAGGCCACTGGCGGTGGTCACCACACCAGGGCGTGCCTTGTTGTCGGCCAGGAATTTCTCGCCTTCCTGTTTGTTCTTCGCTGCAGCCGCTTCCAGCTCGGCCTGCTGTTTTTTCTCAGCCTCGGCCTGTTTCTTCATCATCTCTTCCTGGAACGCCTTCATCGTCTCCTGGATCTGTTCCTGGCTGAGTTTCGGCTCACTGCCATCGATGGCGCTTTTCATGCCGGCCAAGAAGCTGGCCTGGTCCAGCGGAACCTCGTTGGCCTTGAACTGGCTGCCGATGTTCATGCCGAGGATGTAGCTGACTTTCTGCTCCTGGGTGGCCAGTTCGCCGGCGGCCGCTGCAGCCGGCTTGGCTTCGGCCGGGACAGTGTTGGCGGGAGCCTTGTCATCTTTGCAGGCGCTCAGGGCGAGCAGGCTGGCGGCCACGACGGCCAGGGTGCGAGTTTTCATCGAGGATTTCCCTGTGGAGGTTGTTGACGAAAGAAGCGGCGATCATACCGCGCTGCCATGAAGACCGCCACGCTTCCGGCAAGTTCCCGCACCGGGCGCCGCCGCCATTGCTGGGGCGATTACCTATAAGCGGCACCGGCGCACACGGCGATAATGGCCGCAGCCCGAGGAATTGCTGATGAGTACCCACGAACAACCGTTTTCTACCCCGCAGCCGATGCCGCCCTACAACGAGGTGTGGGCGACGCGGCGGCGCATTGCGCAACACCTGCGTGCGCTGAACGAGCAACTGCTGACCCACGACGTGCCGCTCGCCGGGCTGCAGGCGATCGAGCAGGGGCTGGCGGCATTGCTGCCCACCGCCGTGCACGGCGACCCGATCCACGGGCGGCTCGAATGGGCAGCCACCGCCACCGACCACGGCAGCTACGGCATGCTCTCGCGCGAGACCACGCCCATCGCCGGCCACGGCAATGCCATGTCGCCACCGCTGCACATGTGGCTGGACCGGGAGAAGGGCGAGGCGCACGCCCGCATCACGCTCGGCTGGGCCTATGAAGGGCCGCCGAAATGCGTGCACGGCGGCTGGGTGGCCGCGCTGTTCGACGAGTTCCTCGGCTGCGCGCAGCTGTTGTCGGGCCAGACCGGCGCCACCGGCCACCTCAGCGTGCGCTACAAGAAGCCGACGCCGCTGAACACGGAGCTGGTGCTGCACGCCACCGTGAAGGAAGTGCACGGCCGCAAGATCGTCATGGAGGGCTCGATCACCGCCAACGGCGTGGTGACTGCCACCTGCGAGGGCCTGTTCGTCAGCTTTGCCGAAGGGGTCATGAAACTGGCGGAGCGGAACCAGACGGGCGCCTGACGGTCAGACAAGTGGCTGACCCCCCTGAATGACCCGCAAGGAGAACGCCCATGTCCCTGATCCGCCCGACCACCCTGCTCGCTGCCGCCCTGCTGGCCAGCGCCGCGACGGCGCATGCCGACGACTACAAGATCGACGAGACCCACAGCTTCGTGCAGTTCCGCACCAAGCACCTCGGCTACAGCTGGCTCTACGGCCGCTTCGACGTGACCGGCGGCACGCTGAGCTACGACCCGGCCAAGCCGGAGGCCAGCCGCATCAGTGTCGATGTCGATGTCGACAGCATCGACAGCAACCACGACCTGCGCGATGACCACCTGAAGGAAAAATACCTGCTGACCGGCAAGCAACCCAAGGCCAACTTCACCAGCAGCGCTTACAAGGGCGATGCCAATGGCGGCCAAGTGACCGGCGAGTTGTCACTGAACGGCGTGAAGAAAACCGTCACGATCCCGGTGAAGAAAATTGGCGAAGGCCCGGACCCGTGGGGTGGCTATCGCGTCGGCTTTGAAGGCAACCTGACCATCGACGCGCGCGACTACGGCTACACCTACCAGCTGGGTGAACAGAGTTTCTTTATCGAGCTGCAGCTCGGCATTGAAGCGGTGCGCACGGCCCCGGCGCGGAACAAGAGCTGATGGCCGTCGATAAATACCCGCTCGCCACACGCTGGCTGCACCGCATCATCGCGCTGCTGGTGTTCGCGATGATCGGCCTGGGCTGGTACATCAGCGGGCTCGAATACGAGGATGATGGCTACCAGTTCCTGCGCCAGCTGCACCGCACGATTGGCCTCGCGCTGTTCCCGCTCGGCCTCGCGCACCTCTATGCCCACGCCTACCTGCCGCGCCCGGAGCTGGTGGCGACGCTGACACCGAACCAGTACCTGCTCGCCAAGCTCGTCCACTATTTCCTGCTGTATGTGGTGATCGCCATTCCGGTGGCCGGCTACCTGATGTCCGGCGACAACCTGGTGATCCTCGGCGGCTACAAGTTGCCGATGCTGGTCGAGTTGTCGAAGGGTGTGCGCAAGACGCTGTTCGAGATCCACGAACTGCTGGCCTGGCTGACGCTGGTGATTGCCGCGCTGCACGCAGCGGCCGCGTTGAAACACCACTTCGTCGACAAGGACGACACGCTGAAAAAAATGCTGTGACCTAAGCGGTCACAGCATGTTGCGCCAGCGCCCAGTCGGTATGCTCGCGCACCAGTCCCGAGGAAAACCCGCGCCGGCTTGCCAGTGCTGCCACCACAGCCGGTGACGTCGCGGCATTGCCCAGCGCGACAGCAACGTTGCGCAACCAGCCTTCATAACCGATGCGGCGCAAGGCCGAGCCTTCGGTCTTCGCCAGGTATTCCTCTTCTGTCCATAGGAACAGTTCGACCAGTTGCGCGCTATCGAGGCCATGGCGCGGCAGGAAATCCGCTTCCGCGGTTTTCTGCGCGAACTTGTTCCACGGGCACACGGCCTGGCAGTCGTCGCAACCGAAAATGCGGTTGCCGATTTTCGCGCGCAATGCGGGCGGGATACTGCCCTTGTTCTCGATGGTGAGATAGGAGATGCAGCGGCGCGCGTCGAGCTGGTACGGTGCGACAAACGCCTGCGTCGGGCACAGGTCGAGACAGGCCGTGCAGGTGCCACAGTGCGTCTTGTCCTGCGACGGCGTCAGCGGCAACGGCAGGTCGGTGAGGATCTCGCCGAGGAAAAAATACGAGCCGGCCTGGGCGTTGATCAGCATCGTGTTCTTGCCGATCCAGCCGAGGCCGGCCTGCTGGGCAAACGCGCGCTCCAGCACCGGGGCGCTGTCGACAAACGCGCGGTGGTGCTGCGCACCGTTATCCGGCTGCGGTGCCAGTTGCGCAATGTAGTCCGCCAGTTGCGCGAGGCGCTTGCGCAGCAGCTTGTGGTAGTCGCGACCGAGGGTGTAGCGCGCGATGTAGGCACTGCCGTCGCTGCGCACCCTGGCGATGAGGTCCTTGTCGTCGTCGGGCAGGTAATCCATGCGCACGGACACAACGCGCAGGGTACCGGGATGCAGTTGTTCGGGATGCGCGCGCAGGTCGGCGTGTTTTTCCATCCACGCCATGTCACCGTGATAGTGGCGCTCCAGCCAGTGCTGCAGGTGGCGTGCGTGCTGCGCGATGTCGATATCGCTGACGCCGAGCTGCTGGAAACCGAGCTCTCGCGAGCGTGCGCGGATCTGTTCCAGCAGTGTGGCGTCTGTCATGGCATCCAGCGCAGGCGACCCTTAACGCAAACCCAGCACGTCCTGCATGTCGTACAGGCCGGCCGGCTGCGACTGCAGCCACTGCGCGGCGCGCACGGCACCACGCGCAAAACTCATGCGCGAGCTGGCCTTGTGCGTGATCTCGACGCGCTCGCCGTCCGCAGCAAACAGCACGGTGTGGTCGCCGACGATGTCGCCAGCGCGCACGGTGGCAAAGCCGATCGTCTCGCGCGGGCGCGCACCGGTCTGGCCCTCGCGGCCATAGACGGCAACCTTGTCGAGGTCGCGGCCCAGCGCCTGGGCGACAACCTCACCCATGCGCAGCGCGGTGCCGGACGGTGCATCGACCTTGTGGCGATGGTGCGCTTCATACACCTCGATATCCACCTCATCACCCAGCACGCGCGCGGCGATGTCGAGCAGCTTGAAGCAGAGGTTCACGCCGACACTGTAGTTGGCCGCCATCACCGCGCCGGCCTGCTGTGCCTGCGCCAGCAGCTGCGTTTTCTGTTCGGCACTGAAACCGGTGGTGCCGATGACAATGCGCTTGCCGTGTGCCGCGCAAACGGCGAGGTTGTCCAGCGTGGCCGCCGGTGCGGTGAAGTCGATCAGCACATCGAAACGGTCGACGGCGGCGCGGATATCGGCTTCGACCACCACGCCATTGCGGCCAATGCCGGCCAGTTCACCGGCGTCCGCACCGAGCAGCGTGCTGTCGGGGCGCTCGAGGGCGGCGGTGAGCACGGCACCATCGGCGGCGTGCACAGCCTCGATCAGGGTCTTGCCCATGCGGCCGGCGGCACCGGTGACGGCAATGCGGACGGGAGAAGGGGAGGAGGCCATGGCGATAACCTTGTGTGCGCAAACCGGAAAGCGCGCATGGTAGCATCACACGGTCATTCCCGCGCCTGGAACACTGCGTGTACATCTCCCGTTCAGTCCTGCTGCTGATCCTCGCGGCCTACGTGTTCTCGCCGACCGCTTTCGGCTGGATGATCGATCCGGCCGGCGCCTGGTACCGGCCCTACCTCATCTGGGCCGCCATTGTCGCCGCCACGTTCCTGCTGCAGGCGCGGGCACCGGCCAACGAGGATGAACTGTCATGATGCGGCAGCCGGCTGCCGGGCGCTGATGGCTGCACCGGCCTTCGAACAACTGCTCCTGTTTGCCAGTGCCGGCTGGTTCGCACTGCTGTGCGCGCTGGCCTGGCTGGCTGACCGCTACCGGCCGCGCCTGACCGAACATCCCGTGTTGCAGGTGCTGTCGTTCGGCGTGCTGGTCAGCGCGTGGACCTTCTATGGCGTCGTCGACCTGTTCAACCAGTACGGCTACGGCGCGCTGTCCTATTACATGGGCGCCGGCGGCCTGTTCGTGTTCGCGCCGCTGGTGCTGGTGCCGCTGTTCCGCCTCACGCGCACCTACCAGCTCCACTCACTGGCCGACCTGCTGGTGTTCCGCTTCCGCAGCCCGGCCATCGGCGTGCTGGCGACACTGTGCCTGCTGCTGTGCGCGCTGCCGCTGCTGGCGCTGCAGATCCAGGCCGTGGCCGACACCTCGCTGATCGTCAGCTACCAGCCGCAGGATGGCAGTGGCCTGCCGCTGCGCCACGACCGGCTGGCGCTGGGCTTCTGCGTCGCCAGCGTGCTGTTCGGTGCCGTCTTCGGTGCTGGCCGCGAGCGGCACCGCGGGCTGGTGGTCGCGCTGGCCGCTGACGCGCTGCTGAAGATGGTGGCGCTGCTGGCCGTCGGCCTGTTCGCGCTGCTGCAAGTGTTCGGCGGTTTCCGCGGGCTCGACAAGTGGCTGTCGCTGCACCCCGAGCAGGTCGAGACGATGTACCGGCCGGTGGAAAGCAGCTCCTCGCACATGCTGGTGCTGCTGTTCTTCGCCAGCGCCATCGTGCTGCCGCACCTGTTCCACATCGGCTTTGCCGAGAACACCCGCATCCGCACGCTGCGCCAGGCCAGCTGGGGCGTGCCGCTGTACCTGCTGTGCCTCAGCCTGCCGGTGCTGCCGATCCTGTGGGCCGGCTTCGAGGTCGGCGCCGCCGTGACGCCGGAGTACTACACGCTGGGCGTGCCGCTCGCTGTCGGCAATGAACGGCTGGCGGCACTGGCCTACATCGCCGGCCTGTCGGCCGCGCTCGGCACCACGGTGGTGATGGCCGTGGCGTTGTCGACCATGTGCCTCAACCATTGGCTGCTGCCGCTGTACCGGCCCGTGGCGGGCATGACCGACCTCTACGGCCTCATCACCTGGCTGCGCCGCGTGCTGATGGCGCTGATCGTAGCCGCCAGCTATGGCTTCTACCACCTGCTGCAGAACGGCCAGACGCTGACCGACCTCGCCATCGTCGCCTTTGCCGGCAGCCTGCAGTTCCTGCCCGGCGTGTTTGCCGTGCTGTACGGCCCGCGCGCCAACCGCCAGGGGCTGCTCGCCGGCCTGCTGTGCGGCATGGCGATCTGGCTGGCCAGCCTGCTGCTGCCGATGCTGACCGGCTGGCGCATCCTCGAGCTGCCGGGCAGCGAGCTGGCGTTGCGCCTGGGCATCGAGAACTGGGGCCAGCTGGCGACCATTGCCCTCGCGGCCAACGCGCTGCTGCTGGTAGCCGTGTCGCGCCTGACCCGCACCTCACCGGACGAACAGCGCGCCGCCGAGCAGTGCGCGATCGACGACATCTCCCGCCCGCTGCGCCTGGAGCTGGACGTGCGCAGCGCCACCGAAATGGGCGAACGGCTCGCCGGCGCGCTGGGTACCGACACGGCGAACAAGGAGCTGGTGCGAGCACTCACTGACCTCGAACAGTCGCTGGAGGATGCCCGACCCTATGCCCTGCGCCGCCTGCGCGACCGGCTGGAAGCCAACCTGTCCGGCCTGATGGGCGCGGCCGTGGCACACGCGCTGATGGATCGCGTGGTGCCATACCGCACCGCGGCCGACGCCCCGCTGAAGGAAGACTTGCACTATGTCGAGAACCGCCTCAACCAGTACAGCCACCACCTGACCGGCATGGCCGGCGAGCTCGACAAGTTGCGCCGCCACCATCGCCAGACGCTGGAGAGCCTGCCGATGGCGGTCTGCTCGCTCGGGGACGACGGTGAGGTCCTGCTGTGGAACCGGGCCATGGCCGAGCTGACCGGGATCGCGACCGAAGCGGTGCTGGGCTCGACGGTGGTGACGCTGCCGGCGCCCTGGGGTCACCTGATCGACGACTTCCTGCAGGACACGCAGGCACATGTGCGCAAGCTGACGGTCGAGCTCGGCGGCAACACACGCTGGCTCAGCCTGCACAAGTCGACGCTCGGCGGCAGCGCGCCGGCCGACGCCGAGGGCCAGATCATCATGATTGACGACCTGACCGAAACCGAGCGGCTGGAGCAGGAGCTGCTGCACAGCGAGCGCCTGGCCTCGATCGGCCGCCTCGCGGCCGGCGTCGCGCACGAGGTCGGCAACCCCGTCACCGGCATCGCCTGCCTCGCCCAGGACCTCAAGTACGAGAGCGATGCACCCGAAGTGCAGCAGACAGCGGCGCAGATCCTCGGCCAGACCGAGCGCATCACGCGCATCGTGCACTCGCTGGTGCATTTCGCCCACGCCGGCAAGGCCGGCGACGAGGAGCGCACGGCGGTTGACCTGTTCGAGTGCGTCGAGGAGGCCATCCACCTGCTGTCGCTGCAGAAGGACCG
>CALMIC010000080.1 GCA_937864065.1 uncultured Cellvibrionales bacterium
ACACCGGCTGCAAGGCGCTGCGCCGCCAGTGCCTGCGCAACATCGCGCTGCAGCGCAACGGTTTCGAGCATGTGCTGGAACTGGCGGCCAAGCTGGCCGCGCGCGGTTACCACATCGCCGACGTGCCGATGGATTTTGCGCCGCGCGCGAGAGGCGAGTCGAAGATGTCTTACCTCGGTGAAACACTGAAATATTTTTTCTGGTTGCTGTTCTATCGCCTGCAGTTGTCGTTGTCACGGGAGCTGGCCAATGGCAAGCGGCGCTGAGCAGCCGCTGTGGGGCCTGATCCCGGCGGCCGGCAAGGGCACGCGCGCGCGGCCATATACCGAGACGCGGCACAAGGGCATGCTGGATGTGAACGGCAAGCCGAACATCGAGCGAATCATCGGCATCATGCGCGATGACCTGCAGATCCACGATATCGTCATCGTGCTCGGCCACCTCGGCGACAGCATCCGCTCGTACTTTGCCGATGGCAGCCGTTTCGGTGTGCGGCTGCACTATGTCGAGAACCGCGAGCTGGACAAGGGCCTGGCGTGGTCGATCCTGCTGGCGCGGCAATACATCGACACGCATTTCTGCATCATGCTGTGTGATGAAAGCTACCTGAGTTCCAACCACGCGCAATTGCTGCAGTTCCCGTACGAAGATGCATTGTTCACTTGCGCCGGCCTGAAGGTCGATGACGAAGCGCTGATCCGCAAGAATTTTGCGCTTGTGCAACACGAAGGCTGGTTGCAGCAGCTGGTCGAGAAGCCGGCCACGGTGCCGAACGATATCATGGGTAGCGGCACGTTTGTCTGTTCGCCGCTGTTGTTTGCCCGCTTGGAAGAGGCGTTTGCCCGCACGCCGACCTATGTCGAGTTTGTCTCGTTGTTGAACAGCCTGCTGCAGGCCGGTGAGCGAGGGCGCTTCTTCCCGCTCACCGGCACCTACGTCAATATCAACGACCGCGACTCGCTGGCGCTGGCGCGCTACCACGACCGCGACCTGCGTTTTGTCAGCTGCCGCAAGGTGTTGCTGGTCTATGCGGAGGGTGATGAGCAGGGTATTGCATTCACCATCGAGCGCTACCGTGAGACCGGTGTGTTTGACCGCATCCTGGCCGTGCTGCCGGCCGACAGTGCGCTGGGTGATCGCGTCCGCCAGGCCGGTGCCGAGGTGATCGCCTGTCCGCCCGGCTGTGTGCTCTACGGTGAAAAACTGCAACACGCGTTGCAGCAGCTTGGTGAGGATATCGTCGTCATCACCGAGGCTGACTATTCGTTTTCCAGCCGCGATGTGGCCAAACTGTTTGCCTACCTGCGCGACGCCGACATGGTGATCGGTACGCGCACCACGCGCCAGCTGATCGAGCAGGGTTCCACGATGCGCGGCGCAGTGCGGCTAGCGCATGCTGCACTCGGAAAGCTGATGGAACTGTTGTGGTGGGACCGCGAAGCGCGCTTCACTGATGCCGGCTGCACTTTCCGTGCGTTCTGGCGCAGCACCTACGAAACGATCGCGCCGCAACTGGCTGCGCGCGGCCCGGCTTTCTCGGCCGAGATGATGATTGCCTGCCTCGATGCGCGCCTGCGTGTGATCGAGATCCCGGTTAACTATTTCAACCGCAGCGCGTCGCAGATCCGCGCCTACCGCAATCCGCAGACGTTCTGGTCATTCCTGCGGCTGATCCTGCGCAAGCGTCTGGCGAGGCCGCGCCGGTCGTGAAAACGGTTTTCCTTGCCGCACTGTTGTTGCTGGCCTTTGGCGGTGTTTTTCTCGGCTGGTCTGGCAGTGTCGATGACGCACACATCACGTTCTATGCCGCGCAGGTGTTCGGCGAGCGCGGCGAGATCCTGAACTACAACGGCGAGCGCGTCGAGCAGAGTTCCGCGCTGTTGCAGGTGTTGCTGCTGGGCGTCTTGCATGCAGCGACCGGCATCGGTGTGGTGACGCTCGGCCATCTCACCACCTTGCTGGCTGCGCTGCTGGCGTTGCCGCTCGCCTACCTGCTGGCGCAGCGCCTGCAGCCGGGCAGTGGCAGCCCGGCGCTGCTGTTGCTGGCGACGTCACCGTTTTTTGTCTACTGGGCCTGCGGCGGCATGGAGAGTCCGTGGCTGGCGCTGCTGTTGTTGTGCCTGCTGTTGCTGGCAGACGGTTACTTGCAGCGCGGCAAGCCGCTGTGGTGGTTGCTGCCGCTGTCGCTCGCGGCGCAGATGGCGCGCCCGGAAATGCCGCTGCTGTTGCCGGCGTTTGCCGCCGCGCTGCTGCCGCTGCATGCGTTGCTGCGGATCGCGGCCTGGCGTTGGCGTTCACTGGCTGCCCTGTTGTGCCTGCAGCTGCTGTGTGCGGCGGCACTCAGTGCCTGGCGCTGGCATTATTTCGGCGATGTGGCGCCACAGCCGGTCAGTGCCAAGGTGGGCGACGCCTGGTGGGCAAATCTACAGCACGGCCTGCAGTATGCCGGCGACACGGTGCTGGACCTGCGCCTGGCGTTGCCGACGCTGCTGGCCATCGCGGGCACACTGCTCGTGTTGCGCCAGCGGCAGCCGCTGGCCTTGTTGCTGGTGGTAATGGCGTGGCTCTACGCGGCCTTCGTGGTACTGAGTGGCGGCGACTGGATGGCCGCGGGCCGTTTCTGGGTGCCGGTGCTGCCGTTGCTGGCCCTGCTGGCCAGTGTTGCCTTGCATGTCCTGTTTGCCACGCCGCAGTGGCGTTATGTGTTGCTGGTGGCTGTGGTGACCGGCAACGTGCTGTACCTGTGGCGCGGCACGGCGACCGATTTCAATGGTGTGCCGCTGTGGAAGACGACGAAACTGGACGCACGTGATCGCGTCGGCGAGTTTTCGTTTTTCGAGCGCCATGCGCGCGAGCATTTGCATGACATCCCGACCATCACCTTCGTGCGTCCGCTGGTCCAGCAGTTGCTGGCGACACAGGGGCCAGGCCAGCCGCTGGTGGTGATGGCGGGCCAGATGGGCATGCTGCCGTTCTACCTGGCGAGCGAATATCCTGGCCGCTTACGCTTTATCGACCGCAACGGTATCACCGAGCGCACGCTGACGCACTGCTCTGCCGCGCAGCAGTTGCTGCGCACGCGCAACGGCATCGGTACCGGGTATGAGTGGCTGCTGGCAAATCGCGAGGCGCTGGTGCGCCAATGCGGTTTCGTGTTGCCGGACATCGTGTTCGATATCGAGACCGGCTGGAACCGGAAGAATATCGCCGCACTGCAGCAGGCCGATTATGTGTTTGTCTACCGCCAGCGCGGGCACATCTTCCATGAGACTGATGGTGATTGGCTGCCGCTGCGCCGCATCGGTGCTGGCCAGTTCATTGCCGTGAGCCAGTCGGCCTGGGAACGGCTGGGCCGTCCGGCCGCAATAGAGCGGGTGTTCTGATCAGGGTTTTTGCGGGATCTGCTCGAGGATCTGGCGGATCAGCTCACCGATGATCGGCACGAACTGGATCTGCGACAGCAGGTAGACAACCAGCGACAGGATCAGGCCGGCGCCGAGCACACTGCCGAGGCCGAACGCGGCTCCCTTGAGAAACTGGAACAACAGTTCACTGGTGCGCGACGGCGGGCTGGCCAGCAGCGGGTGGCGGTTGATCTGCTGCAACTGCGCCTCGATGGCGCGGCTGCTCTGCAGCAGTTGCTGGCGCAGGGTGTCGGCTTCTTGCGGTTCGCTCATGGTGGGCAATCCTGTGGGTGTGGCAGTGGCGCCTGTGGCAGAGGTTACGAAAGAGGGGGCTTGCGGTAAACTGGCGCGCTTTCCATCCAGCGGTAGCCAGCCGATGAATGCAGCCAACGACAAGCCCCTGGTCGGTGTCATCATGGGTTCCACCAGTGACTGGGACACCTTGCAGCACACGGCCGATACCCTGGCAGCCCTGGGTATCCCGCACGAGGTGGAAGTGGTGTCCGCCCATCGCACGCCCGACAAGCTGTTTGCCTACGCGGCATCCGCTGCAGACCGCGGCCTGGCCGTCATCATCGCCGGCGCCGGCGGCGCCGCCCACCTGCCGGGCATGGCAGCCTCGAAAACCGTGCTGCCGGTACTCGGTGTGCCGGTGCAGTCCAAAACCCTGAACGGGGTCGACTCCCTGCTCTCCATCGTGCAGATGCCGGCCGGCGTGCCGGTGGGCACGATGGCCATCGGCAAGGCTGGCGCCATCAATGCCGCCTTGCTGGCCTGCGCGATGTTGGGTGACCAGTACCCGCAATACCGTGCTGCCTACGACGCTTACCGCCAACGCCAGACCGACCAGGTGCTGGCCAACCCCGATCCGCGCGCGACGCCGGACAGGACGGTGCCGTGAAACTCGGCATCCTCGGCGGCGGCCAGCTCGGCCGCATGCTCGGCATGGAAGGCCTGCCGCTGGCGATTGACCCGCTGTTCTGGGAGCCGGAAGCCACGGCCTGCGCCCAGCTGGTGGGCGAACACCTCTGCGCCGCCTACGACGACCCGGCCGCCCTGGCGCAGTTCGCGCAGCAGGTCGAGGTGTGCACCTACGAATTCGAGAACGTGCCGAGCCCGGTGCTGGGCGCGATTGCTGCGCAAGTGCCGGTCTACCCGCCACTGGCGGCGCTGGAAGTCAGCCAGGATCGCCTCACCGAGAAGCAGCTGTTTGCCCGCCTCGGCATCCCCACGGCGCCCTATGCTGCTGTCGATTCGGAAGCGGCGTTGCGGGATGCCGTCGCGTCACTCGGCTTGCCGGCGATCCTCAAGACCCGCCGATTCGGCTATGACGGCAAGGGCCAGTATGTCATCCGCAGCGAGGGCGATATCCCCGCTGCGTGGCAGGCGCTCGGCGGCGTGCCGCTGATCCTCGAAGGCTTTGTCAACTTCGTGCGCGAAGTGTCTATCGTCGCGGCGCGCGGCCGCGATGGCAGCACCGTGTTCTACCCGTTGTCGGAAAACGTGCACCGCGACGGCATCCTGTTCACCACGCGCGCGCGCCCCGGCGACAGCCAGCAGCCGCAGGCAGAAGCCATTGCCGGCAAGCTGCTGGCGGCGCTCGAATATGTCGGCGTGCTGTGCCTGGAGCTGTTCGACGTCAATGGCACGCTGGTCGCCAATGAATTCGCGCCGCGTGTGCACAATTCCGGCCACTGGACGATCGAGGGCGCGGAAACCTCGCAATTCGAGAACCACCTGCGCGCCGTTGCTGGCCTGCCGCTCGGCAGTACGGCCTGTGTCGGTTTCCCGGCGCTGGTGAACCTGGTCGGTACCTTGCCGCCACTGGCCAGCCTGCTCGCCATCCCGCAAGTGCATGTGCATTTCTACGGCAAGAGCGAGAAGCCGGCGCGCAAGGTCGGCCATGTGACAGTGCGTACACACAGCGAGAGCGAAAGAGAGCAGCGTATCGCACAGGTCATTGAACTCATGCAGGAATCCCGCTGATGAAACTGCTTGGCAATTTGTTCGAGAACAACCGCCTGTGGGCGGAATCGATCAAGAAGATCCACCCCGATTTCTTCCGCAAGTTGTCCGAGCAGCAGGCGCCGGAATACTTGTGGATCGGTTGTTCCGATTCACGCGTGCCGGCCAACGAGATCGTCGGCCTGATGCCGGGCGAGATCTTCGTGCATCGCAATGTGGCCAATGTCGTCGTGCATACCGACATGAACTGCCTGTCGGTGCTGCAGTACGCCATTGACGTGCTGAAAGTGAAGCACATCATGGTCGTGGGGCACTACGGCTGCGGTGGTGTGCGGGCGGCCATGCGCAACCAGGCGCTGGGACTCATCGATAACTGGCTGCGCAATATCAAGGACATCTACCGCCAGCACCGCGACAAGATCGATGCGATCCAGGACGAGGAGCAGCGCGTCAACCTGCTGTGCGAGCTGAACGTGGTCGAGCAGGTCAACAACGTCTGCCACACCACCATCGTGCAGGATGCCTGGGCGCGCGGGCAGTCGCTGGCCGTGCATGGCTGGATCTACTCGATCCGCAACGGTGGCCTGAAGGACCTCAATGTCTGTATCACCCGCCCGGAGCAGCTGGACGATATCTACCGCATCGAGTCGGAACTGCAGGGTGAGGAAGTGTCGCGCGCCGACCAGCAGGACTGAACGACCGTCCGGCAGCCTGCCCGGCCCAGCGGCAAAATTTCGCTTTACAACGGCTGGCAACCCCCTATAGTGGAAGAACTGAAAAGCTACAGTTACCACCAGAAATACCGAAGGCTAGTTAGTAGTACGGCTTGTAAGCAGTAGTACCGCTTGGTTTCTTCCCGAGTGTAAGTGCAGGATTTTCAGATAAACGGTTCGCGGATGCGAGCTATTTCCATCTTTATCTGGGGTACACCCGGGAGTTACAAACATGTCAAACCAGGCTACTGGCAAGGTCAAGTGGTTCAACGAGAGCAAGGGCTTCGGCTTCATCGAGCAGGACAATGGCAAGGACGTTTTCGTCCATTTCAGCGCCATCCAGGGTTCAGGCTTCAAGACCCTGGCTGAAGGCCAGCGCGTCAGCTTCGAAGTGACCCAGGGCCAGAAAGGCCCGCAAGCCAGCAACGTTCAAGTTATCTGAGCTGTTTGCTACGCAGGAAAAGCCGCCCCCACGGGCGGCTTTTTTTATGCCTGTATATAATGCCCCGCCTGATCCGGACAATTGCCAGAAGAGCCCGCCGTGAGCCTCACGAAACCAGATGTATCGACCTTCCAGGGCCTGATCCTCGCCCTGCAACAGTACTGGGCCCGCC
>CALMIC010000081.1 GCA_937864065.1 uncultured Cellvibrionales bacterium
TCGAACCCGAACCTGGACCTGTCCAGCTCGACGATGGAAAAGGCGCTGCAGAACAACGCCGGCGTGGAGCACACGTTTGTCATCCCGGCTGCGCAACTCGCCACTGCGCTGTTTGGCGATGCGATTGCTTCCAACCTGTTCCAGGTCGGCTTTGCCTGGCAGAAGGGTTTCATCCCGCTGTCGCTCGAGTCGATCATGAAAGCGATCGAGATGAACGGCGTGTCGGTCGACATGAACAAGCGCACCTTCCAGTGGGGTCGCATGGCCGCGCACGACATGGCCAAGGTACTGGAAGCCGCGCGCCCGCAGATGCTGGGCGAGCTGGAAGTGAAGCCGAAAACGCTGGCCGAGATCATCGCGCACCGCGTGGAGCACCTCACCGGCTACCAGGATGCCGCGCTTGCAGAAAAATACCGCGCGCTGGTCGAGAAAGTAGCTGCCGTCGAGAAAGAGAAGTTTGGCAGCGATGAACTGGCGAAAGCGGTTGCCACCTACTACTCGAAGCTGCTGTCCTACAAGGACGAGTACGAAGTGGCGCGCCTGTACACCAATGGCGAGTTCCGCAAAAACCTCGAGAAGCAGTTCGAGGGCGACTTTGAACTCGAAGTGCACCTGGCGCCACCGATCCTGTCGAAGCGCGACCCCGAGACCGGCCGCTACAAGAAGACGGTGTTCAACGAGGGCATGTTCAAGGCCTTCGAGGTGCTGGCGAAGTTCAAGTTCCTGCGCAACACGCCGTTCGATATCTTCGGCTACTTCCCGCACCGCAAGATGGAGCGCGAGCTGATCAAGCACTACGAACATATCGTCAGCAACGTACTGCTGCCGCGACTGAATGCCGACAATTACGCCACTGCCATCAAGATCGCGAAGCTGCCGGAAGAAATCCGCGGCTACGACGTGGTGAAAGACAAGCACGTCAGCCGTGTGCGCGTGAAGGAATCCGAGTTGCTGGTGGAATTCAGCAACCCGCCCAAACAGAAAAGCCCGTCAGGAGTCCAGTATGCAGAAGCCGTCTGAGAAGAACGTCATCCCGGAATCGCACTACGATATCGTCAGGGGTAACAACTACGCGCAGGTCGCGATGGTGATGCCCGACGGCTCGCTCGCCAACAATGTCGTGGCTTTCGTGTGGGATGGCGAGTACGTGCGCTTCAGCACGCTGAAGGCGCGCCAGAAATACAAGAACCTGGCCAATGACCAGCGCGTGGCGCTGTGCATCGTCGACCCGGCCAACCCGTGGCGCTACCTGGAAATCCGCGGCACGGTCGAGATCAGCGAGGACACTGACCGCAGCTTCATCAACAGCATCGCGAAAAAGTACATGAAGCAGGATGTCTACCCGTTCGACAAGCCGGGTGACGAGCGCATCACGTTCACGGTGAAGCCGACCCGCGTCCGCGCGGAATACGTCCACGCCGACGATGGCAAGCCGGAAAATATCGGCATCCAGCGCGGCTGATCCCTTTTCCCGCGTATAAAAAAGCCACCCTGCGGTGGCTTTTTTTTCCCCGTCTCAGAACTCGCGCGTCAGCAACAGGCCGATATTGTGCGAGCGCTCGCCGGTGCCGCCGTTCGCCGTGCTGTAGTCCTTGTCGCGCCACACTTCGAGGCCCAGTGTGGTTTTCTCGTCCAACGGCGTGCTGGCACCGATCGACTGGCGTCGCTCCGGCAGCTCGAGGAACAGGGCGTCTTCCGTTTCCTGCCAGGCCATCGCAAACGTGTACTCGCGATCAAACAGCTGCGTTGTGTACGCCGCCTCGACCTGCCACGCCAGTGGCTCCTCGCCCACCGGCGCGCCGGCAAGCGCTGCGCTGGTCATTTCGCTGGTGCTGAAACCGTCGGTGCGCACCAG
>CALMIC010000082.1 GCA_937864065.1 uncultured Cellvibrionales bacterium
CCTTTCTTGTCGACCGATTCGACCACGGTGCCGAAGTGGTAGTTGACCTTGCACTCGCGCTCCAGCGCATGCTGCACGGCGGCCGAGGCCTTCGGCGGCAGCAGGGTCGCCAGGGGACCGGACAGCGGATCCACGGCCTCGATCTCGAAACCACCGGCGGCCAGGTCATTGGCATATTCGCTGCCGATGAGGCCGGCACCGATGATCAGCACTTTCTTCTTGCCCGCCACGGCTTTCTGGAACGCGGCATAGTCGAGCAGGTCGTTCACCGAATAAACGCGATCCAGGCCGTCGCCATTGAGCGGTGCCTGGATGCACTCGGCGCCCCACGCGATCACCAGCTTGCTGTAGCGCAGTTTCTCGTCTCCGATCGCGATCTCGTGGTTGGCGGCATCAATGGCAGTCACCTTGGCGAACGTGCGCACACTGGCCTTCAACTGCTCGGCCATCTGGCCGGCATCGGCCATCGCCAGCTCATCAGCGGTCTTTTTCTTGGCGAACCCGGTGGAGATCATCGGCTTGGAGTAGCTGCGTCCATCATCAGCCGTGATGAACAGCAAGGGGGTTTCCTGGTCGTACTTGCGGAATTCCTTGCCGAGGGTGTAGCCGGACAGGCCGGTGCCGATGATGATGATGGGATCTGCCATGGGATGTCCTCTTGGTTACCGGTGGTGCGAGACAGTTGAAGCGGGTGGCATTCTACACAGATTGGTCCGACCGACCATTGACCCCGGGCAAGGTTGCCGGAGCTGGCGGCACATACCCACCCAGCCAGGCCAGGTAAGCCGGCAGACCCTGCTCGACCGGCAGCTGCAGGATCTCCGGCACCGTATAGCTATGGTGGCTGCGGATACAGGCCTCGACTTCGGCATAGCGGCTGCGGCGGGTCTTGGCCAGCAGCAGCCCTTCCGGCTCCTGCTGGATAGCACCTTCCCACTGGTACACGCTGTGGATCGGCAGCAGCTGCACACAGGCAGCCAGCTGTTTCTCCACCAGCAAGCGCGCCAGGGCGCGGGCCTCGTCTTCATTCGGCGCGGTGGTCAGCACCACAGCAATATCGTGTTCCATCCGTTCACTCCATCAGGTCGAGCCGGGCACCCGTGGTGGCGTTGACGCGAAACCAGCCGGCAATGCTGTAACGGTCGCGCGTCGCCGGCAGGACTTCATGCGGGATCCGCTCGCTGAGGAAGACCACCACCGTGCCTGCTGCCGGCAATACCCGCTGGACTTCCTCGCCACCCTCCCCGGCATAGACGACCAGTTCGCCGCCTGCTTCCGCCGGCCAGTGTTCGTTGAGATAGGTGACAATGTTGACGACGCGGCTCGCCGCACCGGCAAAACTGTCGCGATGCTGGCGGTAAAACGCACCGGGCGGGTAATGGGTGAATTGCGCCTCGAACTCGAACAGGCCCAGCATCAGTTCGCGATTGAGCCCGACGCGCAGGGCGTCCATCAGTGCCAGGTATTGCTGCTGGGCCGCGCTGCTGCCGTCGAGCCAGGCAATCCGGTCGCTGCGGGTTGCCATGTGCTGGCGGTGCGCATCGCCGCGCCCGATCCCTGCCGTTTTCAGGGCACCGGTAGCTTGCCAATGCAACAACTCTGCCTGCAGGACTGCACACAGGCCAGGTTCGAGCACGTTGCGTGCCATCCACCAGCCGCTGGTGCACAGGGCATCGGCAATGGCAGTGCTATCCAGCATCAGCTGGCCTGCTCCACCTTCGGCAAGCGGAATATGCCATTGGCACGGGCGACGATGCCGGCCGGGCCCACCAGCACACCCGACACGGTAGCGAGTACCTTGGTGGTGTGCAGGTGATGGCAGTGGAATTCCAACCAGTCGCCAAGACGGCCGGGCGCAAGGAAATCGACATTCAGGTTGACGGTAAATACACCGAGCATCTGGTTGATGTGATGGCCGATCATCCCGGCCATGGTCAGGTCGACCAGCGTCATCAATACACCGCCGTGGCAGATGCCTGCCGGGTTCAGGTGATGCTCTGCCACATGGAAGCCGCAGGTCCAGCCCTTGTCATCGACCTTGATATAGACAGGGGCCAGCGCATCGTTAAAACCCAGCCCCAGCGGCAACTGCGTGAACCCCTCGGGTGGCGCAAGCTGCGACTCAGTCATCGCACTCGCCCCGGTACGGCTGCCACTGCGGCGCGCGGCGTTCCATGAACGCCTTGCCACCTTCGGCGATATCTGGATGGCTGTTCTGGTCCATGATGTAGCCCCACGCGTTTTCCAGTGCAGCGTGCAGTCCCATTTCCTTGGCTTCCCAGATGGCTTTTTTCGTGCGCGCCAGTGCGACCGGCGAATTGCTCTTGATCAAGCCAGCCAACGCCATTGCCTTGTCCATCAACTCCGCGGCCGGCACCTCTTCGCTGACCATGCCCAGTTCATACGCACGCTGCGCCGACAAGCGCTCGTTGCCACCGGTCAGCGCCATGCGCATCACCGCATCGAACGGCATCTTGCGCACCAGGCTGACGGGTTCAAGGCCCGCCACGAGCCCGACTTTCACATGCGTGTCAAAAAATGTTGCGGTATCCGCCGCGATGACAATGTCGGCATCGGCGACAAAATGCAGGCCGCCGCCCACTACCATGCCATTGACTGCGCAGATCACCGGTTTCCAGATGCGGTTCTGCAGCGGGGTCCATTTGATCGAGGCCAGTGTGCCGAATTTGCGCCCCTCTTCATCCACCTCGCCATCGGTTTCCGGCAAGTCCGACAGGTCGGCACCGGTGGAGAGCGCCTTGTCACCGGCACCGGTGAGGATCGCCACCACGGCCGACTCGTCGCGATTGAAGCGCTGCCAGACCTGCGGCAGCTCGCGGCTCATCACCGAGTTGACGGCATTGCGCTGTTGCGGCCGGTTCAGCGTGATGATGGCCACACCATCGCGCACCTCGTAGGAAACTGTCTCGAAACCCATGGTTCTCCTCTCGGCGCCAGCGCGCCTGCTGCTGTTGGCTGTGTTGCTTTACAGGGTTTGTGCCCGGGGGCAGTATAGCGGCCAGTCAACGGGTAACAAGACCAGCAGCCCCGTCCGGCCACTCACCATGGCACTATCCTGATGCAGCCCTGATGCAGAAAAAGAAGACCGGTAAGCCGCAAGACATCGACGCACTGTTCCGCGAAGCCTACGCACTGCACCAGCGCCGTGAGCTGGATGCCGCGCAGCGGCTGTACCGGCAGATACTCGCCCTCGACAGCCGGCACATCAATGCACTGACCCTGCTGGGTTCGATCTACCTTGAGCGCGGCGCCGTGCGCGAAGCGGCCAGCCTGCTGCAACGTTCGGTCAGCCTGTTTGATGCGCAGCCGGTGGCCTGGTGTAACCTCGGACTCTGCCATGAGAAACAACAGGATGCGAAGCAAGCGCTGGCCTGCTACAGCAAGGCTATATCCCTCCAACCGCAATTTGCCGGTGCGCTGTACAACCGCGGCGCACTGTTGCGCAAGCTGCAGCGACCGGCTGATGCTCTGGCCGACTATGAGCAGGCGCTCGCCCTGCAGCCGGATTTCTTCCTCGCGCACAACAACCGCGGCAACGCCCTCAGTGACCTGTCGCGCCATGCGGAAGCGATCCACTGCTTTAGCGAAGCCATCCGCCTGCAACCGGATTTCGCCGAAGCCTGGAACAACCGCGGTGTCTGCCACTGGAAACTGAAACAACCGGCTGCAGCGCTGGCCGACTACGACCAGGCGCTCACACTGAAACCGGATTACTTTTCTGCCCTGCTGAACCGCGCCACCCTGCTCACTGAACTGAAACAGTTCGACGCTGCCCGCGACTGCGTTGCGCGTGCTGCCGCGCTGCAAGCCGATGATGCCGATGTCATCACCTTGCAGTGTGAAATCGCCGCGCAAACCTGTCACTGGCAAGCGGACAAAGAAAACCTGCAATCACTGGCCACTGCCATCCGGCAGGGCAAGCCGGTCAAGCCGTTTGCCGTGGTGACGTCAATCGACGACCCGCTGCTGCAACAGCAGGCAGCAGCACAGTGGTGTACAGCACGTTACCCCGCTCCCGCGCCCAGCGTGCAGCATTGCCATCCGCCGGCACAGCGGCTGCGCATTGCCTACCTGTCGGCAGACTTCCACGAACACGCCACGATGCACTTGCTGGCGCAGGTGCTTGCGAGCCACGACCGCAGCCGCTTTGCCATCCACGCCATCTCCACCGGGCCGGACGTGGAGGACAGCATGCGTGCCCGGGTGATGAACAACGTCGAATATTTTGTCGAGGCATCGCGCTGGGCTGATGATGACATCGCCCACTACATCCGCACAGAACAGATCGACATCCTCGTCGACCTGAAAGTCCACACGCAAGACAGCCGGCTGCCAATCCTGGCACGCAGGCCCGCACCCCTGCAGGTGACCTACCTCGGCTATCCCGGCAGCAGTGGTGCACCTTTCATCGACTACATCATTGCTGATACCTTTGTTTTACCGCCTGCACTCTACCCGTATTTCAGTGAAAAAGTGGCCAGCTTGCCAGGCAGTTACCAGTGCAATGACCCGACCAGGACGATCGCCAGCCCTGTGCCGACACGCGCAGAACTGGGCTTGCCAACTGACGGATTTGTCTTCTGCTGCTTCAACCAGCACTACAAGTTCACCGCGCCGGTGTTCAACGTCTGGCTGCGCCTGTTGCAGCGTGTGCCAGGCAGTGTGCTCTGGCTGTACGTGACCAACGACACAGCGCGTCGCAACCTGGAGGATCATGCGCACGCACAAGGCATCGATCCTGCCCGATTGCTCTTTGCCGGCAAGCTGCCGCAGGCCGCTCACCTTGCCCGCCTGCAGTGCGCCGACCTGTTCCTCGACACACTGCCTTGCAATGCCCACACCACGGCGAGCGATGCCTTGTGGGCAGGCCTGCCCTTGCTCACCTGCAGCGGCCAGTCATTCTGCAGCCGCGTAGCCGGCAGCCTGTTGCACGCCCTCGGCTTACCACAACTGGTGACGGCGAACCTGGATGAATACGAAGACCGCGCGGTAGAGCTCGCTACCGACAGGGAGAAACTGGCGCAGTTGCGAAAATTGCTGTGGCAACTGCGCACGACAAGCTCGCTGTTCAATGCCGTTGACGGAGCAAGAAAACTGGAGCGGGCTTACCTGGCCATGCAGCAGCGACAGGCAGCCGGGCTGGCGCCGGCACATATCATTATCGAATGAAAGACCGGGAAAGCAGGATCGGGAATAGCCGCCGTGCTTATTGCACCTGCCGGCACAGGCCAGCATTGACCAGCAGCATCTCCAGCTGTCGCAGCACCTGTTCCAGTGCGTCGTTAGTGGCTTCTGCGGCGGTATTGGCCGTGGCGCGACCACCGATCAGGTCGTAATAGTCTTGCCCGGTCGGCTTCAGCAATTGCAGCTGCACCACCAGTTGGACCTCGGCATCATTGAACCCGGCGGGACGCACACCGGTACCCGGCGCAAAACCGGCCGTGATGGTCGGCTGCGGCCGGCCACTCGCGCGCACTGTCGCATCCTGCCAGAAACGCGCGGCAAGCTGGCTGTCGAGCCATTCGCCGACCGGGACGGTGAACTCGCGCCCACCGAGGCTGCCGGACAAGGTGTGCGCCTGGCTCACGTCACTGACATAGACTTTCGAGACACACATGAACTGGCGCTGGGACTCCGCCGGGCCCGCTGCGGTCTGGCCTGCCGGTGGCGCCGCACACCCTGCCGCCATCAGCAGCAGGCCGACGAGCCACCAGCAGCGGCGCATCACTTGTCGATACCGATGATGCTCACGGCACAACCGGTCGGGAAACCGCCGATATTGTGCGTCAGCGCCATCGTCGGCTGCTTGCCGTTGTGCAATGACAGCTGGCGCTTGTCTGCACGGCCCTGCAACTGCAGGACGTTCTCGACGATCATGCGCACGCCGGTCGCGCCGGTCGGGTGACCGAAAGTCTTGAGGCCACCATCGGTGTTGACCGGCAACTCACCGGTCAGCGTGAACGTGCCGTTGGCGATATGCTCCTTCGCCGCCCCTTTCGGGATGAAGCCGAGGTCTTCATAGGCCAGCAATTCGGTCAGCGTGAAGCAGTCGTGCACCTGCGCCAGATGGATTTCCCTGAACGGGTTGGTGATACCCGCCATCTTGTACGCTTCCGCCGCTGCATTCTCGGTCGGCTTCCAGCGCAGGAAATCGTGATCCGGATCGGTGTGCGGGTTGGCCGCCGAACCGCTCGCCACCGCCTTCACATACACCGGGTTGTCGCGGAAGTTTTTCGCGAGCGACGCCTTGGTGATCACCGCCACGGCCGCGCCATCGGATTGCGCCGCGCAATCATACAACCCAAAAGGCCAGGAAATCATGCGGCCGTTCAGCGCCTCTTCCTCGGTGATGATTTTCTTCAGGAATGACTTCGGTGACAGCGTGCCATTGTGGTGATTCTTTACCGCAATCTTCGCCAGGTCTTCGCGACCGGCGCCAAACTTCTTGAAATACGGCGCAGCGCACATGGCAAACCAGCCTGCCGGCGTGGCCGGCAGGTCACGCACGCCCTTGATGTTGACGCTGGGGCCGGACACACCGCGGTCTTTCGGCTTGTCATAACCGACGACCAGCACAGTGTCGTACACACCGGCCGCGATCGCCATCACGCCAGCCCGGAAGGCCTCGGTGCCCGTTGCGCAGTAGTTGGAGACCGCGGTGAGCGGTTTGTAAAGCTTCAGCGCCTCACCCACTTCCACCGGGCCGTTCTTGGTATAGAGCGAGCCGCAGTAGATCGCATCGATCTGCTTCGCCGGCTCGGTGATGCCGGCATCGGCGAAGGCCTCATACGCCGCATCGACGATCATGTCTTCTTCGGAACGGTCCCAGTTCTCACCGAACTTGCAGCAGCCGACACCAACGATCGCCACCTTGTCTTTGATACTCATGCGGCAGCTCCTCCAGTGGCGGATACAACAGGCGTGCATTTCCAGAAATAGTTCGGTCGCAAGCCGACGCGGTGGATACAGCGGAAGGTGAATTCCACCGGCAGGTCGACCGCGATGTCTTTTGCCGACGTCTCACAGATCTGCATGTGGATGCGAGGGCCCGCCGAACCGTCAGCATTGGCCACTTCGATGATGCCGACAGCGGTCGGCGGTTCCGGCGAAGGGAAAAACGCATCAAGCGTGTAGGTCACTACCTTGCCGGTCAGATCGCTGTAGCAGGCCGGTGTCCACTGGTCCTTGCTGTGGCAGCGTACGCAGACGCGCCCCTTGGGAAACTGGTGCGTGCCACAGTGCGTGCACTGTTGGCCTTCGAGCGACAGGTCCTCGTCGCGCTCGCGGAAATGCACGGTAGCGGAAATGCCCTGGTCGTCCGTTTCCGGGTATTCGGTAATCGTCAGCCCGCGCGCTTTCATGTACTTGCCGTAAGCATCGACCACCTTGCGACGCGCCAGCAGGTCAGCCACGCTGCGATGGCCTTCCGCAGCACCACGTGTGCCGGTGACCGTGAACAGCAGCGCCTCGGCACCGTCGCCGTAACTGGCGACCAGGATTTTCTCACCCGCTTTGGCTTGCTCCAGTGCCGCTACCAGCAGCAAGGGCGCGAAAGCCGCACCGGCATTGCCGACCTTGCCAAACAGCGGATCCTGGATCTGCTCTTTGGCGACACCGGCGGCCTTGCTCATCTCGCCGAGCGAACGCGCTTCCGGGGCGTACAACGCCGCCTTGCTGATCGCCGACAACGCGACACCGCTTTTCGCCAGCAGACCCTTGATTGCCGCTACCGTGTTCTCGATATAGCCATGCACGTTGACAAAACGGTCTTCCCAGCTGTGCACGAAGCGGTCGCCCTGCTTGCGCCAGATGTCGATGATTTCAGTGGTGTGCGCGCAGGCACAATCCAGCGTCGCGATCGCACCTTCCGCGCCGACCAGGAATGCCGCAGCGGCATCACCGGTGTTGGACTCGAAACCGGAACCCGGCGCGCCCATGCGGCAGTCGGCCGCAATGACCAGCACGCGCTGCGCGCTGCCGGCCTTCACCGCATCGATCGCCGATTGCAGCGCGATCGTACCGGCGCGTGTGCTGTGCGAGATGTCTGCAGTGCGCACATCGCCTTTCAGGTTCAGAGCCTTGGCGATGATCGCAGCGCCCTGCTTTTCGGCAAAAGCGTAGGTTGTGGTGGCAAACAGCACCGCATCAACGCGGGAGCGGTCAAAGCCCTGCAGGCAATTCTGCGCAGCGGCGACAGCCATCGTCACGCTGTCTTCGTCCATCCAGGCCACGGCCTTTTCCGGGCCGCCGTCTTTCGGCGCCTTGCCGGCGATCACCGACAATGGCAGGCGCATGCGCGGGATGTACGCGCCGTGGGAAACGATTCCGATCATCTGCTGTTCACCTTGTAGGTTATTCCTTGACCGGCGGCTTCACGCCGGCATGGAACGGGTACGGTTTGCCGAGCATGCCGAAGGCGCCGAACTCCGGTTGCATGTGCTGCTTGAAGTACTGCCGGATGTCATCGATTTCCCAGCCGCCCGGCTTGATCAGGGTCTTGCCGTAGTGCGGCTGCACCATGTGCGAGATCCGGTCACCGCCAGTGCCGAAAATCTGGCCAGAAACGAAATCGGCTTCGTCACTGCACAGCCAGCAGACGATAGGGCCGTTATTTTCCGGCGGGAAATACGGCATCTTGTCGGCATCGGAAAACGTGGCCGACATGTGCGTGGTGGCCAGCGGGCCAATCGCGTTGACGCGGATGCCATGCTTGGCGAGTTCCATCGCCCAGGTGTAGGTCATGGAGGCAATAGCACCCTTCGCCGCAGAATAGTTGGTCTGGCCGAAGCTACCGAAATGCGCGCCCGACGTGGTATTGATGATCGAACCGCCGCGGCCCTGTTCGATCATTTTCTTCGCCGCCGCCTGCGCCACCCAGAAGGTGCCCATGACATGGATGCGCCATACCAGTTCGAACTCGGCATCTTCCAGCTTGAGCATCGTCTTGTCGCGCACGATGCCCGCGTTGTTGATGGCAATGTCGATGCTGCCGAAAGCATCGACACACTGTTGCACCAGCGCCTCACAGCCGGCACGCGAGCCGATGTCGGCATTGCTGGCGATCGCTTCACCGCCAGCGGCCTTGATCTCGTCGGCGACTTTCTGCGCCTCTTCGAGCAGGATGTCATTGACGACCACCTTCGCACCGTTCTTGGCCAGGTGCAGGCAGTGGCCGCGGCCGACGCCGCGCCCGCTGCCGGTGACAACGGCTGCTTTGCCTTCCAGAAGTTTCATGCTGGTTTTACTCCTTCACGCCGCATCGAGGATCAGCGCAGCAATACGTTTTTCGAGATAGGCAGCATCCCAGTTGTTCAGCTGCCAGTGCTTGGCGCGACGGAAATACAGTTGCGGGTCGCCTTCGGACGTGAACCCGAAACCGCCATGCACCTGCACGCCGGTGGCCGCCGCCTCGCGGAACACATTGCAGGCCTGCAACTTGGCTTGCAGCGCAAGCTTCTCGAACGGCTTGCCGTTGTCGATGGCCCAAGCCGCCTGGTAAACGAGTACTTTCGCGCCTTCGATCCTGACGATGCTGTCGGCGAGGTAATGGGCAATCGCCTGGAACGAACCGATCGGCTTGCCAAACTGCACGCGCTGCTTGGCGTAGTCGGTGGTCATCGCATGGATCGCCTCGGCTGCACCGATCGCCTGCGCGGCCAGTGCAACAATAGAACGCGTCATCGCCTGTTCCCAGGCAGCCCAGAAACCCGCGCCGCCCAATACATCGGCGGCCGCCACGGCTACCTGGCTGAAATCGACCTGGAACAGCGTGTCATCCGCCAGGTTGCGCTCGCGCGTCAGTGTCACGCCAGCCGCCTTCGGGTCGACCAGCAGGCCCACCACGTCGCGCACGCCTTCGCCAACCCGCGCCAGCACCAGCAGGCGGGCCGCAGAAGAGGCAAACGGCACCAGCAGCTTGCTGCCATTGAGCACGTAGCCATCACCCTGCTGTGCGGCGCGCAGCTGCACACCTTCCGGGCCAAAGCCGTTCTTCGGCTCGAGCCAGGCCGGCACGACGATGGTCTCACCGGTGGCAATACCCGGCAGCAGGCTGGCCTGCTGCTCG